>CAYQVL010000208.1:0-4109 GCA_964420825.1 uncultured Sphingomonadaceae bacterium | reverse complement strand
AGGAATATTTCTCGCCCGGGCAAAAGGGCTCGTCGGCGATGCCGCACAAGCGCAATCCGGTCCTCACCGAAAACCTCACCGGCCTCGCCCGCATGATACGCGGCTATGCGCTGCCGGCGATGGAGAATGTCGCGCTCTGGCACGAACGCGACATCAGCCATTCCTCGGTCGAGCGCTACATCGGCCCCGATGCGACGATCACGCTCGATTTCGCGCTCGGCCGCCTGACCGGGGTGATCGACAAGCTGCTTGTCTACCCCGAGCGCATGCGCAAAAATCTCGACAAGATGGGCGGGCTCGCCCACTCGCAGCGCGTTCTGCTCGCCCTGACCCAGGCAGGCGTGAGCCGCGAAGACGCCTATCGCCTAGTCCAGCGCAACGCGATGCAGGTGTGGGAATCGGACGGCGCATTATCGCTGCTCGATCTGCTCAAGGCCGATCCCGAGGTGACCGCGAAGCTCAGCGACGCCGAGATCGAGGAAAAGTTCGACCTCGATTATCATTTCAAACATGTCGATACGATCTTCGCGCGGGTGTTCGGCGATTAGCGGCGCTTCGGCGCGCGCCGCGCCGCGATAAATATCGCTTGCCGGGGAGGGCGGGCAAGCTAGTCTGCCGCCTCACCTTGGGAGGGGTTGCACGATGAGCGTCAGCGAAGCGAACGAAGCGGTGGCGGCGATGGAAGAACCGGTCGGCGACCGTTCCTTCCTCGGCCACCCCAAGGGGCTCGGCTATCTAGCCTTTACCGAAGCCTGGGAGCGTTTTTCATTCTACGGAATGCAGGCGCTGCTCGTCCTCTATATGGTCAATTACCTGCTGCTCGACGGCCGCGAACAGGGCGTCCTGCTGTTCGAGCCGTTCAGCCGCCTCTATGGCGGGATCGAGGGTCAGGCGCTCGCCTCGGCGGTTTTCGGCACCTACGCCGCCTCGGTCTATCTGACCCCCATCCTAGGCGGTTTTCTCGCCGATCGCCTGCTCGGCAAGCGCCGCACTGTGCTGCTCGGCGCGGTCACCATGGCGCTCGGTCATTTCCTGATGGCGTTCGAAGCCAGCTTCCTCTTTGCGCTGCTCTGCCTGATACTCGGGTCGGGCATGTTCAAGGGCAATATCGCGAGCCAGGTCGGCGCGCTCTATAAGCCGGACGACCTGCGCCGCGCCGATGCCTTCCAGATCTTTTACCTCGGCATCAACGCCGGCGTCATCGCCTCGCCGCTGATCGTCGGCACCTTGGGCGAGACGGTCGGCTGGCACTGGGGATTCGGCGCGGCGGGCGTCGGCATGCTGATCGGCCTCGGCATCTATCTCGCGGGCCAGAAATATCTGCCCAAGGAGCATTTCGAACCGCAGGGAAAGGGCGTCAACGCCGAAAAGCCGCCCAAGCTCGAACGCGGCGATTGGCCCGCGGTCATCGCGCTGATCCTGCTGATCCCCGTTCTCGCCGTCGCGATCGTTCCCAACAACCAGATCTTCAACGCCTATCTCGTCTGGGGCGACCAGCAGTTCGATCTCAACTTCTTCGGGACGCAATTGCCGACGACCTGGCTCGTTACCCTCGACGCGATCGTCAGCGTCAGCTTCCTCGCCCTCGTCGCATTATTCTATCGCTGGTACGGCAAGCATTGGCGCGAGCCCGACGAAATCACCAAAATTATCATCGGTTCGATCTTCTCGATCGGCGGCATGCTCTGCCTGTTCATGGCCGCCTCGACGCAGGGCGAGGGCGAAAAGATCGGCCTGTTCTGGCCGGTGACTTTTCATGTCGTCAATTCGATCGGCTTTGCGCATATGCTGCCGATCAGCCTCGCGCTGTTCGCCAAGCTCGCCCCCAAGGCGATTAACGCCACCGTGATCGGACTTTATTATATCGCCTTCTTCATCGGCAACTCGCTCGTCGGCTGGATCGGCGGCTGGTACGAGACGATGCCGACGACGACCTTCTGGCTCATGCACGCAGGTTTCGCCGCGGTTTCGGGCGCGGTGTTCGTGCTCTTCAAGCTGTTCGCGAGCAAAATCATGGAAGGCGGCGGCGAGGCCGCGCCCGCGGACCTGCCCGTCTAGCCGGCGCGCAGCGGCCTATTCGGCGGCGAGCAAGGTTTCGGCGCCGCCCAGATCGACCGAAACCAGCCGGCTGACGCCGCGCTCGATCATAGTCACGCCGAACAGTCGGTGCATCCGGCTCATCGTCACGGCATTGTGCGTGACGATCAGGTATCGCGTCTCGGTTTCGGCGGTCATCTTGTCGAGCAATTCACAGAAACGCTCGATATTGGCATCGTCCAATGGCGCATCGACCTCGTCGAGCACGCAGATCGGCGCGGGATTGGTCAGGAACAGCGCAAAGATCAGCGCGACCGCGGTCAGCGCCTGCTCGCCGCCCGACAGCAGCGTCAGCGAAGCGAGCTTCTTGCCCGGCGGCTGCGCCATGATTTCGAGTCCCGCCTCGAGCGGATCGTCCGAATCGACGAGCGCGAGATGCGCGCGCCCGCCTTCGAACAGCGTGGCGAACAACCGCTGGAAATGACGGTCGACGTCCTCGAATGCCGAAAGCAGCCGCGCCCGGCCTTCGCGATTGAGACTGCCGATCGAACCGCGCAACCGGTTGATCGCCAGTCCGAGATCCTCACGCTCGGCGAGCGATGTGTCGCGTTCGGTTTCGAGTGCTTCGAGTTCGGTCTCGGCGACAAGGTTGACGGGGCCAAGCCGCTCGCGA
Organism: uncultured Sphingomonadaceae bacterium; assembly: GCA_964420825.1. Classification (GTDB taxonomy): domain Bacteria; phylum Pseudomonadota; class Alphaproteobacteria; order Sphingomonadales; family Sphingomonadaceae; genus Parasphingopyxis. Next base: position 1,399 of record CAYQVL010000208.1, on the reverse strand, counting down.
TCGGCCTTGAGCTTGTCGAGCCGCAGCGATTCGCGTTCGGCTTCGTCGATATCGTCAGCGCCGAACGAGAATTTCCCGGTCAGTTCGCCCGGGTCGCACTGGAAGCGTTCGCTCGCGATTCGCGCCATTTCGCGGCGGCGGCTTTCGGCATTTTCATGTCGCGCCTGCGCCCCGGCCCGTGTTTCGCGCGCTTCGGCGAGCGCCTCTATCGCCTGGCTCGCGCGCTGCTCGGTTTCGGCAACCGTCTCTTCGCCCGCGCGCTCCTCGGCGCCCGCCGCTTGGGCCGCCGCCTCGGCAGCCTGGCTGCGCGCCGCGAGACCGGCGATCCGGCCTTCGATATCGGCGGGCGCATCGGCGAGCGATTCGGCTTCGGTTTGCGCTTCCTCGGCGCGCTTCGCCATTTCCTGTACGCGCTTGGCCGCCTCGCCCGCGCGGCTTTTCCAGCTTGCCGCCTCGGCGCGCGCCGCACCGAGCCGCGCCCGATCGGCGTCGATTGCCTGACCGACCGTCGCCGCCGCCGCGCGCGCCTCGGCGAGGACACCGCGCGCCGCTTCCGTAGCGCCTTTGAGCCGTTCGACCGAGCGGTCGGTGTCGCTGCCGTCAGGCAGTGCGACGATCGCCTGTTCGGTCGCCTGGATTGCCGCCCGGGCAGCTTCGGCTTCGCCCGCCACGCGCTTTTCGTTCTCGGCAAGGCCGTCACGCTGGGCGCCCAATCGCTCGATTGCGGCAAGCGCCATATCCTCTTTGCGAATGGCGCTGCGGACGCCCTCTTCGGCCTCGGTCAACTTCGCGCGTCCATCCTCCAGTGCGATCCGCGCGCGCGTTAGATCGGCGAGCGCCGACGTCGACCGCGCCGCCGCGGCTTCGAGCGCAAAGCGCGCGCCGGGCAGCTCCGCATCGATCGCGTCCAGCCGGTTCACGCGGATCAGCCGTTCGGCAGCTGTGGCTCCTTCGTCGCACGAAACATATCCGTCCCAGCGGCGCAGCCGCCCGCCGCGTGTAACGAGCCGCTGGCCGAGCGCGAGCCACGCCGAACCGTCATCGGTATCGACGACGCCGATCTGCTCGAGCCGGCGCCTAAGCGCCGCGGGCGCTTCGACATGATCGGCCAGACGCTCGGCGCCGTCGGGCAAGGGCGGATCGTCGGCCCGCGTATCGGTGCCCGTCCAGCGTCGCGCGCCGTCCTCGCCGAGCCCTGCCTCTAGATCCTCGCCCAGCGCCGCGGCGAGCGCCGTTTCATAGCCCGGTGCGACCTTGACATGTGCCAGCGCCTTGTCGCCGGCGCTTTCGTCCATTCCTTTGGCAAGCGCGCGCTGCTCCGATTCGAGGGCCGACAGCGCCGCGCGCGCCGAGGCCATTTCGCATTCGGCGTCGTCGCGCTCAGACGCTGCGGCATCGC
>CAYQVL010000207.1:0-4169 GCA_964420825.1 uncultured Sphingomonadaceae bacterium | reverse complement strand
AGCCGGGAATGTCGATCTCGCCCGCCATCAGACGAGCGCTCCGCCGCCGAAGGAGAAGAAGGACAGGAAGAAGCTCGACGCCGCGCCGGCGATCGAGAGACCGAAGACGATCTGGACGAGGCGGCGAAAGCCGCCTGACGTGTCGCCGAAAGCGAGCGTCAGGCCGGTGACGATGATGATGATCACCGCGACGATCTTGGCGACCGGGCCTTCGATCGATTCCAGTATCGACTGGAGCGGCGCCTCCCAAGGCATGCCCGAGCCTGCCGCATGGGCGGGACCGGCAGCGATGAGGAGGCCGAGCGCGAGAGCGGTCGCGTAGAACGGCCAGCGCGGATAAAGGAGCGAGAGGCGGGTCACTGGGTATCATCCTTTCTGTGTGGGAGGAGCGGCTGGAGGGCGTAGTCGCCGGACGGGCCAAGGCCGGTCACGCGGGCGAGCTCGATCAGGCGGCGGTCGCTTCCGCGTCCCGCGAGCACGGCGATCAGGTCGATGGTCTCGGCGATGAGCGCGCGCGGGACGGTGACCACGGCCTCCTGGATGAGCTGTTCGAGGCGGCGGAGCGCGCCGAGCGCGGAGCCGGCATGGATCGTCCCGATACCGCCAGGATGGCCGGTGCCCCAGGCCTTGAGCAGATCGAGCGCTTCAGGCCCGCGCACCTCGCCGATCGGGATGCGGTCGGGGCGCAGGCGGAGCGACGAGCGGACCAGATCGGAGAGCGTCGCGACGCCGTCCTTGGTGCGCAGCGCAACGAGGTTCGGTGTCAGGCATTGCAGCTCGCGCGTGTCCTCGATCAAGACGACGCGGTCGGTGGTCTTGGCGACCTCGGCGAGGAGCGCGTTGGTAAGTGTCGTCTTGCCGGTCGAAGTGCCGCCGGCGACGAGGATATTGGCGCGGGCGCCGATCGCTTCGCGGAGGGTCTCGGCCGCGCGCGCATCCATGATCCCGGTGGCGACATAGTCGTCCAAGCTGAACACCGCGACCGCGGGTTTGCGGATGGCGAAAGCGGGCGCGGCGACGACGGGCGGCAGCAGCCCCTCGAACCGCTCTCCCGTCCCCGGCAGTTCCGCCGAGACGCGCGGGTTCCAAGCATGGACCTCCGCGCCGACATGGTGCGCGACGAGGCGCAAGATGCGCTCACCGTCGGCGGCGCTGAGCCGCTCGCCGGTATCCATAAGCCCGTCGCCGAGCCGGTCGACCCAGAGACGTCCATCGGGGTTGAGCATCACCTCGACGACGGCAGGGTCACCGAGCCAGGCGGCGACGTCCGGCCCGAGCGCCGTCCGGAGCATGCGGGAGCCGCGCTCGATCGCTTCGGACTGGAGAGGATGGACGGTCATTGGCGGCCCCGCATCTGAGTACGGGATCGATCAAGAAGACCGTTATTGGCCAGTCAGCAACAGTGGTGAGGGCGTAGTAGGGAAGCGGGCAACAAAGGCAGGTGAGATGCGGAGCCCAGAGTGGATCCGAACCTACCTGAACTGATTGGCGCGTCGGTTCTGTGCTGCCTCGCGGGCGGTTTCCTCGATGCGTCTCGTCCGCGTTTCGGGCCGTTTGGCCTGCTTGATCCATTCGAGGATGCCCCGCCGGACCGAGCGCGGAAAAGCGGCGAAGTGCTTCGCAGCTTCGGGAAGCCGTGCAAGGGCATCGGCCAGATCGGGCGGTACTTCCAGCCGTTCCACGTCGTCGAGGAAGGACCAGGATCCGTCGGCCTTTGCGGCCTCGACCGCCGCCAATCCGGCGGGCGCCATCTTCCCGGCTGCGATCAAACGCGCGATTCGCACCTTGTTCGCCGCCGACCAGGCACTGCCCCTCCTGCGGCGCGACAGGAGTAGCATGGAGCGTTCGGCGTCGAGCTTGCGCGGCAGGCTGTCGACCCAGCCGAAGCAGAGCACCTCTTCGACGATCGCGTCGTAGGGCAGATGGCGCTCCAGGTCCTGCTTCTTCCAGATGACCAGCCATACACTGCCGGAGGTCTCGTGATGGGCCTCGAGCCAGGCGCGCAGTTGCGCCCGGCTCGTGACCTCGATCCGCGGCAGATCGCTCCCCGCGGCCATTATGCCCGCGCCTCGAACCAGGCGAAGAGGTCATCGGCGACGATTGCGGGTTCCTCCCATTCGAGGAAATGGCCGCCCCGGTCGATCTCGGTCCAGCGCTGCACGTTGTAGCTCCGCTCGGCCCAGGCGCGCGGCGTCGGGAACATGTCATGCGGGGTCATCAGCATGGCGGTCGGAACCTCGACGCGGCCCCACTGCCCGGGATCGCGGACGGTCTCGTAGTAGAGCCGCATGGACGATCCGATCGTGCCGGTCGCCCAGTAGAGCGTCAGGTTGGCGAGCAGCCGGTCGCGCCCGTAGCGGGCGACGAAATCCTCAGTGTCGGTCCAGGCATGGAACTTTTCGAGGATCCAGGCGGCGAGGCCGGCGGGGCTGTCATTCAGCGCGACGGCGACGGTGTCGGGCTCGGAGGAATGCAGCTTTGCATAGGCCATCTCAGACTGCATCCAGCCTTGCGCCCGCGCCACGAACTCGGTCTCCTCGGGCGACAGATCGTCCGGCACCTGACCGATATAGGGGTTCGTCCCGGACAGATGCAGCCCGATCAGTCGGTCGGGCGATTGCAGGGCGATCTGCTGCAGGACGCCCGCGCCGAGGTCGCTGCCGCGTCCGGCGAAACGCTCATAGCCCAGCACATCCGTCATCAACCGGCTCAGCAGACTAGCGATACGGGCGACGCTCATCCCGCGCGACTCGGGCCGGGACGAGAAACCGAAGCCCGGCAGCGAGGGCACGATCACGTCGAAGCTCACCCCGTCGCGTTCGGCGGTCAGGAGCGGGATGAGGTCGCGCATCTGCAGGAAGGAGGACGGCCAGCCGTGCAGGACGAGGAGCGGGATGCGCCGGGCGCCTTCGCCCCTCGCGTGGATGAAATGGATCGTCTCGCCATCGATCTCGGCGGTGAACTGCGGCAGGGCGTTGAGGTCACGCTCTACCGCGCGCCAGTCGAAGCCCTCGGCCCAGTGCTCGACAAGCGGGCGTAGGATATCGGTGTCGATGCCGTAGTCCCAGCCGGCGCCGGCGATGCGGTCGGGCCAGCGGGTGAGGCGCAGGCGCGTCTCAAGGTCTTCGAGCACGGCGTCGGGCACGGCGATGGTGAAGGGTTGGGCAATCATGGCAGTCTCCTGGGCGAAGGACGGGAGGGGAAACAGGGCGGCGACGGCGGTCGCGGTGAGAAAATCCCGGCGGGTCATGGTGAACTCCTTTCATCGGATGGCTCACTTTCGCCGATGTACCGCAATTGAAAAATACGCCCGATAGCTCCAGACTGTTGTCCATGGAGGCAACACTGAACACCGATCACCTGCGCCTGTTCCTTACCGTTCTGGCGGCGGGCAGCTTCACGCGCGCGGCCGATCTCGCGGGGTCCGACAAGGCGCATGTCAGCCGGGTCATCGCGCGGCTGGAGGACCAGCTCGGGACGCGGCTCCTGAACCGGTCCACGCGCTCACTGTCACCGACGGATGCCGGGCAGGAACTCGCTGGCCACGCCCGGGCCATTCTCGACGCGCTCACCGAAGCCGAGGAGGCGCTGAAAGGCCGGGCCGACCAGCCGCGCGGGCGGCTGCGGATCACCTGCGGCTACGAATTCGGGCTGCTGGCGGTCAACGGCTGGGTGCGGGCGTTCCTCGAACGCTGGCCCGAGGTGTCAGTCGAGGTCGACTTCACGAACCGGGTCGCCGACATCGTGCATGAGGGCTTCGACCTCGCCATCCGGGTGGGCCGACTTCCCGACAGCGATCTCGTCGCCCGCAGGCTTGGCGAGGTGGAATACGGTTTCTATGCCGCGCCGTCTTACCTCGACAGGCATGGCGTTCCCGAACATCCAGCCGATCTCAGCGCCGCCGGGTTCATCGGCTTCACCGGCTCGCCCGCCGAGGTCGCGCGCGGCGCCGAGACCTGTTCGTTGCCGAGCGGACCGCGCTATCTCGCCAACACCAACATGGCGGTGCGGGACATGGCGGTCGCCGGGCTCGGGGTCGCGCTCCTGCCTTGCTTCCAGGCCGTGCCCTTCGTGGAGGAAGACCTGCTCGCGCTGATTCTCACGGGTTGGTCGCGTCCGCCTGTCGAGGTGCATGCTGTCCTGGCCTCTAGCAAGCTCGTGTCGCCGAC
>CAYQVL010000206.1:0-4184 GCA_964420825.1 uncultured Sphingomonadaceae bacterium | reverse complement strand
GAGATCCTGAACGCGGCGCTCGGCGGGAATGCCGAGGCGTTCGGTTAGTTGGCTGGCCTTGGCGCGACCGATACCATGGATGTAAGTCAGCGCGATCTCGACGCGCTTTTGAGTCGGAATATTGACCCCTGCTATACGTGCCACGTGATTATTCTCCTGCTCCACAGGCGGCCGGCAAGCCGCCTATCTCATAGCTTCATGAACCGAAACGAACGAACCCGACGGACGCACGAATCGCGCCGCCGGGGAACCGGTGTCTTCGGAATGGTTGCGAAATAGGATTTGACCCCGCCTATGTCAAGCGCGCTGGCAGGGTTTTCAATTGGGTAGTAGAGCGTCAACGACAAGGAAACCGCCGATGACCAAGAGACCCTTTCTTCACCCCGATCACAGCAAAGCCAAGGCGGCGCCGTTCGCCTTTTCGGCCGGGCAAGTCAAGCCGGGAGAGACGGCGTCGTTCGAAATTCCGATCAGCCGGGTCTCGTCAGGTCATTTGGTGACGATGCCGGTACGGATCGTGCACGGCAGGAAGCCTGGACCTGTCCTGTTCGTCAGCGCGGCGATTCATGGCGATGAGATCAACGGCGTCGAGATCATCCGCCAATTGCTCAAGAAACTTTCGCCGCGATCGCTGTCGGGAACCTTGGTCTGCGTTCCGATCGTCAACGTCTTCGGTTTTGTCGGCAACAGCCGTTATCTGCCCGACCGGCGCGATCTCAACCGGTCGTTTCCGGGCACACCGAACGGCTCGCTTGCCTCGCAGCTCGCCCATATATTTCGCACCGAGATTATCGATCACGCCGACTTCGGGATCGACCTCCATACCGCGGCGATCCACCGGATGAACCTCCCGCAGATCCGGATAAGCCCGGGCTGCGAGCATTCCGAAACGCTTGCGCTGGCTTTCGGCGCACCAGCGATCATCACCTCGCCGCTGCGCGACAAATCGTTACGCCAGGTGGCGCTCGACGATGGCGTCGAAATGCTGCTCTTCGAAGCGGGCGAAGGGCTGCGTTTCGACGATTTTTCAGCGCGAACCGGGCTAACCGGTATATTGCGGGTGATGGCGGCGATGGGAATGCTCACATCGAAAAGGCTACGTATGCCGACACCCGTACCGGCGCGCGCAACACGCAGTCTCTGGGTCCGTGCCTCGCGCGGCGGAATGTGCCGGCTTTTGGCGAAATCGGGCGACGTCGTCGCAGCGGGACAAGCGGTTGCCATGATCGCCGATCCTGCCGGCGAGGACGAAGAAGTGATCTGCGCGCCGATCGATGGCATCGTTATCGGCCATGCCTGCCTGCCGGTCGTCAACCGAGGTGATGCGCTGATGCACATCGCCGAGGTGAAGACTTTTCACTCCGTCGGCGAGCGCGTCGGCGAGATCACCGATGCGATCCTGTCCGATGTCATGCTCGACGAAGACGAGGTGGTGTAGCTACCCCTGCCCGCGCGTCTTGGTCTTGCCTGGCTGCGCCTTGGTCTCGATGAACTCGATGATCGTCCCGGCGACATCCTTGCCGGTGGCTGATTCGATGCCTTCGAGCCCGGGCGAACTGTTGACCTCCATGATCACCGGTCCGTGATTGGCGCGCAATATATCGACACCTGCGACATTGAGTCCCATCACCTTGGCCGCGCGGACCGCCGTCGAGCGCTCTTCGGGGGTGATCTTGATGCTCTTGGCCGATCCCCCGCGATGGAGGTTCGACCGAAAATCGCCCTCCGCACCGGTGCGCATCATCGCGGCCATAACCTTGCCGCCGACGACGAAGATACGGATGTCGCTCGAGCCCGCTTCCTTGATGAATTCCTGGACAAGGATGTTGACGTTGACGCCGCGAAAGGCCTCGATCACCGACTTGGCCGAGCGATCGGTGTCGGCAAGGACGACGCCGATTCCTTGCGTCCCTTCGAGCAATTTGATTACCGCCGGCGCGCCGCCGACGACCTTCAGAACCTCTTCGGTCTGTTTGGGATCATGCGCGAAGGCCGTGACCGGCAGGCCGAGGCCGTGCTTGGCAAAGATCTGCATCGAACGCAATTTGTCGCGCGATCGGCCGATCGCGACGCTCTCGTTGAGCGGCCAAACGCCCATCATTTCGAACTGCCGGAGCACGGCGAGGCCATAATGCGTGATCGACGCGCCTATCCTCGGGATCACCGCGTCATATCCGGTCAACGTCTCGCCATTATACAGAATCGTGGGCTTGTGCGAACGGATATTCATCGTGCAGCGCAGCGTGTTGAGAATGTCGAGCTTGTGGCCCCTCTCCTCCGCCGCCTCGACCAGACGCTTGTGCGAATAGAGATTAGCATTGCGTGCGAGCATCGCGATTTTCATGATTCGTCCTTTAATGTTGGCGGCTTACCGAGCATCCAACGTCGCGCGCTATTGACCACGAAGCCCCGCCTCAGGGCCCGCCGTCCGATCAGAATCGGAAACGCCATCGTCGCCCGATTGGCAAGCGTTATTTGCGCTTCCCAGGTCAGCGGGCCGAGCGTGACAATCGTGCCGATGACATAGCGTTCTTCGCGGCTGCCGTTGGAACTGGTGATCAGTCGCTCCTCGAGCAGGCGGGCCTCGCAATCCTGCGGACCGTGGCCAGCCGAGCGCGGCGAGTGAAAGCGCACCCAGGCTTCACCGTCGCGATCGAAATGATGGATGCGGGTGGCGTGGAGCGAGGAGGTACGCGCGCCAGTGTCGATCTTGGCGTGCATCCCGCTAAGCCCGAGCTCGGGCAGATCGGCAAGTTCGCACCAGCCGATTTCGATCGGCTCCTTCAATCGCTTCCGCAGCTTTCCGCTCCCCATCGCCAGTCCCTACCGCGCCATCGGACAGGCAGGCAAGGTTTGAGGTCTATCGACGGGCTCAATCCTGGCCGTTTTCGGGAGCTGGGCTGCGTATTTTCTGGACCAGCGAATAGATGCTGTAGAGCACTAGCGCGGCGATCAGCGCATAGACCCACCACGCCAGATTTTTCCCCGCGAATAGCAGGTAGATATAAGCCGACATCGCCAGAAACCCTGCGAGCAGCACTTGGAGAGTGATCGGTTGGCCGCGCCGTTTGCGGCGGACCATCCAGCCCATGGTGGCAAGGAAAAACGGAATCGCACCGACATAGATGCCGCCGAAGATATAGGGATTGACGCCATAATCAGCGCCAAGCCCGAGAAACCAGTCGTTGATCGATGCTAACATTGGAAATTTCCTCGATGGTCTCCTCGCAATTCGTGTGCGGCGAACGGGCGGTTACAATTTGCTCACACCACGCCGAAGGCGAGCATCGCATCGGCGACCTTCTTGAATCCTGCGATGTTGGCGCCTTTGACGTAATTGACATAGCCGCCATTTTCGCCACCGCCATAACGCGCGCATTTGGCGTGGATATCGGTCATGATGTCGTGCAACAGATCGCCGAGCCGCTCGGTGTTCCAGGAAACACGCTCGGAATTCTGGCTCATTTCGAGCCCCGACACCGCGACGCCGCCAGCATTGGCTGCCTTGCCCGGCGCGTACATGATATGCGCGTCATGGAAGACGTCGACGCCTTCGAGCGTGGTCGGCATATTGGCTCCCTCGGCCACCGCTATCACGCCATTGCCGACGAGTTCCTTAGCCTCCTTACCATTGAGTTCGTTCTGTGTTGCGCAGGGCAGTGCAACATCGCACGGTACGTTCCACGGGCGGGCACCTTCATGGTAACTGGCGCCGGTAAAGTGATCGGCATATTCGCTGATCCGCCCGCGGCGGTTATTCTTGAGATCCTTGACCCAGTCGATCTTGTCCTGGCTGAAGCCATCGCGATCATGGACGAAACCGCCGCTGTCGGAAAGCGTCAGCACCTTGCCGCCAAGCTGGACGATCTTTTCCGCGGCATGTGTCGCGACATTGCCCGAACCGGAGATCACCGCAGTCTTGCCCTCGACATCGTTGCCAGCGTGCTGGAGCATATTCTGGAGAAAGATCACCGCGCCATAACCGGTCGCCTCGGGGCGCATCTGAGAGCCGCCATATTCAATCGCCTTTCCGGTAAGCACGCCCTCCCAGCGTCCGGTGATGCGCTTATATTGCCCGAACATATAGCCGATCTCGCGTCCGCCGACGCCGATATCGCCGGCCGGAACGTCGGTCTCGTGGCCGATATGGCGATAGAGTTCGGTCATGAAGGACTGGCAGAAGC
>CAYQVL010000205.1:0-4188 GCA_964420825.1 uncultured Sphingomonadaceae bacterium | reverse complement strand
GCGCGAAGGCGTAGAGCCCGGCATGATCGAAATAGGCGGCGGTGAAGCCGGGCTCCCATCGCGGCGTAAAGCGCCATGGGCCGTAATCGAAGCTTTCGGTGGTGATCGCGATATTGTCGCTGTTGAGCACGCCATGGACGAAGCCCGCCGCCATATAGGAGGCGGCGAGCGCAGCGCCGCCGCGCACGACATGGCCGAGCAGCCGCGCCGGCGCATTTTCGCCGGGTTTCTCGCCGAAGAAATTGGTCAGGCAATAGGCGATCAGCTTGCGCATATTATCGCGCTCGCCGAGCGCCGCCAGCCGCTGGAAGGTGCCGATGCGGATATGGCCATGGCTCAGCCGCACAAGCACCGCAGAGCGCGTCGGCGAAGGTTCGTCGCCGCGTTCGAGCGCCTCGCCGGTTTCGATCAGCGAGAAGCTTTTCGAGGTTTCGACGCCGAGCGCCTCGAGCATTTCGGTGGCGAGAACCTCGCGCACGCCCCCCTTGAGCGTGAGCCGGCCATCGCCGAAGCGGCTGTAGGGAGTCCGGCCCGACCCTTTTGTTCCGAGATCGAGCAGGCGGCTCTCACGGTCGCGCAGCTGGGCGAACAGGAAACCGCGCCCGTCGCCGATATAGGGATTGTATTGGCGAAACTGGTGGCCATGGTAGCGCAACGCGAGCGGTGTTTCGAGCGAACCGGGAAGCGGCTCGAAGCCGCCGAAATGCGCCAGCCACTTTGGCTCGTCCAGGCCGTCGAGTCCGACGCTCGCGGCCGCGCGCCGATTGCGGAAACGGAGGACGTGACGCGGAAATTCGGCGGCGGCGACTGGATCGAAAAATGCGTCGCCGAGATCGAGGATGGTCATCTCGGGTCGATAGCCGGCGTCGCCGGGCTGCGTTGAGGGTTGCAGGGTTTCGGTCATGCGGCGATATGGGGGGCTGAAGCAGGAGGGCGCAAGCGTGAGCGACTATGAAGACGGATATTGGTGGTCGAACGACGGGTTGCGGCTGCATTACCGCGCCTATGACGGGCCGAGCGACCGGCCGCCGATCATCTGTCTGCACGGGCTGACGCGCAATGCGCGCGACTGGGAGCCCGTTGCCGACCGCCTCGCGGGTGCATGGAGGATATATGCGCTCGATATGCGCGGCCGCGGCGAGAGCGCCTATGCCAGCGATCCGATGACCTATGTTCCGCTGACCTATCTTCAGGATCTCGAAGTTTTTCTCGCCGATCGCGCGATCGAGACATATGTCGCCTTCGGCACTTCGCTCGGAGGGATAGTTACCATGCTTCAGGCGGCGACGCGGCCTGAGCGGCTCGCCGGCGCGCTGCTCAACGATATCGGGCCGGTTATCGAAGAAGCGGGCGTCGAGCGCATTCGCGGATATGTCGGCAAGGGCGGCAATTTCCCGACCTGGCTCCACGCGGCGCGCAGCCTGCAGGAGGGGTTCGGCGATATCTACCCCAATTGGGCGCTCGACGACTGGCTGGCGATGGCCAAGCGGCTCTGCAAGCTGATGCCTTCGGGGCGCATCGCCTATGACTATGACATGCGGATAGCCGAACCCTTCCGGGCGCCGGGCGGCGAAAGCAGCGTCGATCTGTGGCCTGCGTTCGAGGGTTTCGCCGACATTCCTACATTGCTCGTGCGCGGCGGCCATTCGGAGATTCTCTCGCAGGCGACCGTCGAAGAAATGCAGCGCCGCAAGCCCGATCTCGCCGTCGCGACCGTGCCTGGAGTAGGCCATGCGCCGGTGCTCGACGAACCTGAAGCCGCGGCCGCCATCGATCAATTGCTCGCGCGGATCGCGTCTTGAAGCCTCAGGCGCGTATCCTTCACCTCCATTCGACCTTCTCGCTGGGCGGCAAGGAAGCGCGCGCGGCGCGGCTGATGAACGATTTCGGCGATCGCGCGAAACATGTCATCCTCAGCGCGATGCCCGAGGCGCTGGGCGCGCGCGACGCCGTCGATCCGGCAATTGCCGTTTCCTTTCCCGCCGACGCGCCTTCGCTTGCCGGTAAGCCCTCCCCCGGGCGCTACCGGGCGTTGGCGCGCTATATGCGCGGATTCGACCTCATTTTGAGCTACAATTGGGGATCGATGGACGGGGTGATGGCGCACCGGCTTGGCGGCCGGACGCTGCCGCCGATCATCCATCATGAAGACGGCTTCAATTCCGACGAGAGCGAAGGACTCAAGACCAAGCGCAATCTCTTTCGCAGGCTTGCCTTCCCCGCCCTGCATCGGCTTGTCGTGCCGTCGGCGCGATTGGATGCGATTGCGCGCGATGTCTGGAAGCAGCCACGGGCTCGGATCGAACAGATCGCCAACGGCATCGCGGCGGCGCGCTATGCATTGCCGCCCGAGCCGGATGCGCTGCCCGGCTTTGAACGCCGGGAGGGCGAGGTTGTCGTCGGCACCGTGGCCGGGCTGCGCGAGGTCAAGGATTTGCCACGTCTCGTCCGCGCGGTAGCCCCGCTTCCCGATTATGTCCGGCTGGTGATTGTCGGTGAGGGCCCCGAACGAGCGGCCATTGCGGCGCAGGCCGAGGCGTGCGGCATCGCAGATCGCGTGCTGCTGACCGGGTTTCTCGACCGGCCATGGCGGTTCGTCGGCCATTTCGATATTTTCGCGCTGTCATCGCAAAGCGAGCAGTTTCCGATTTCGGTGGTCGAGGCGATGGCCGCGGGGCTTCCGGTCGCCGCGCCCGCTGTTGGCGACGTCGCGACGATGGTCTCGGAGCCAAATCGCCCTATGATCGTTGATCGGAGCGAGGGGGGTGAACTTGCGGCAGTGCTTGGCAAGCTCGCTGGCGACGCTGCGTTGCGCGAGCGGATCGGCGCCGCCAATCGGGCGCGCGCGCTGGCCGAATATGACGAAGAGGCGATGCTCGAGCGTTATCGTACATTATACGCCAAGGCCATGAATAGGCCTGATTTTTTTGCGCGCTGACAAAAATGTTCGCGCCGATTGGCAAAAACACTTATATGCGCGAAAAACGCGGGTCGGAGATTGTATGTTCAAGAGTTTAGAATCGATTGTCTACGGCGGGCGCGAAGTTCTGCCCCTGATCGAGGGCGGAAAAGGCGTGGCGGCGACCAACCATGCAAGCTCCGGCGCTTGGGCGGCTGCCGGCGGAATCGGCACCGTTTCGGCGGTCAACGCCGACAATTACGACGATAAAGGTCTGGTGATTCCGCAGATCTATCGCGCGGCGACGCGTGCAGGCCGCCACGAAGAGCTCATCCAATATGCGATCGACGGGGCGGTCGAACAGGTCAAACGCGCATTCGACATCGCGGGGAACGCCGGTGCGATCAATATCAACGTGCTTTGGGAAATGGGCGGCGCGCAGCGCGTGCTCGAAGGCGTGCTCGAACGCACCAAGGGGCTGGTGACCGGCGTGACTTGCGGGGCGGGCATGCCCTACAAGCTTTCCGAAATTGCCGCCTCCTACGAAGTCAACTATCTGCCGATCATCAGCTCGGCCCGCGCCTTTCGCGCCTTGTGGAAGCGCGCTTATTCGAAAGCCGCCGAATGGCTCGGCGCGGTGGTCTACGAGGATCCATGGAAGGCGGGCGGGCATAACGGCCTGTCGAACGCCGAGGATCCGCGCGCGCCCCAGGACCCCTATCCGCGCGTCAAGGACTTGCGCGAGACGATGCGCGAAGGCGGCATTTCCGACGATCTGCCGATTATCATGGCGGGTGGTGTGTGGTTCCTGCGCGACTGGGAGAACTGGATCGAGAATCCCGAGCTCGGCAAGATCGCCTTTCAGTTCGGCACGCGGCCGCTGCTGACGCAGGAAAGTCCGATTCCACAGGAATGGAAAGACCGGCTGATGACGCTCGATGACGGCGATATCCTGCTCCACAATTTTTCGCCTACCGGATTCTATTCTTCAGCAGTTCACAATGATTTCCTACGCAATCTTGAGGCGCGGTCTGAACGCCAGATCGCGTTTTCGCGCGAGGCCGCGGGCGATCATCAATATCAGCTCGACGTCGGTATTCGCGGCAAGAATTTCTGGGTGACGCGCGGCGATCTGCTGCGCGCGCGCGAATGGGATGCGCTCGGTTTCAACCTCGCGCTCAAGACGCCCGACAATACTTTGGTGTTCGTCACCGCCGACGAGGCCGCGATGATCCGCAAGGATCAGGCCGATTGCATGGGCTGCCTCTCGCAGTGCCAGTTCTCGTCTT
>CAYQVL010000204.1:0-4195 GCA_964420825.1 uncultured Sphingomonadaceae bacterium | reverse complement strand
TCGCCAAGGGGCAGACGCTCGCGACGCTCGAGGCGATGAAGATGCAGCACCGCATTCTCGCCGGGATCGACGGCATCGTCGGCGCGGTTAGCCTGGCCGCGGGCGCGCAGATCGCCGCGGGCGAGCGCATTCTCGAAATCCATGCCGCCGACGGAGACGTGCAATGATGCAACAGGCCCTCGATTTCCGCGCCGCGAGCGACGCGCTCCGCGATCTCGTCGCGCCGCTAGACGATGCCGATTTCGCGCGGCCCACGGGCTTCAAGGGCTGGACGATCGACGCCATCCTGCGCCACCTCCATGTCTGGAACGAGGCCGCCGATATGTCGCTGCGCGACGCCGCGGCGTTTCATGCCTTCTTCGATGAGGTAAAAGCCTCTCTCGGAAAGGGCGGGTTGCCGGTGTTCGAGGAGCAGCGGCTGGGGGGCCTCTCGGGGCAGGCGCTGGTCGCGATCTGGCGCGATTTCTACCGGCCGATGGCCGACCGCTTCGCTGCCGCCAATCCCTCGGCGCGCGTCGTTTGGGCGGGGCCGAGCATGAGCGTGCGCTCGTCGATCACCGCGCGGCTGATGGAAACCTGGGCGCACGGCCAGGCGATTTACGATCTGCTCGGCATCGTCCGCGAGAATGAGGACTGGATCAGCAATGTCGTCGTCATCGGCGTCAACACCTATGGCTGGACATTCAAAGTCCGCGGCCAGACGCCGCCCGAGCCGATGCCGCGGCTGAAGCTGATCGCGCCTTCGGGCGAAATCTGGACCTTCGGCGAAGAAAATTCCGGCGAACGCATCGAAGGGCTTGCCGAGGAATTCGCCCAGGTCGTCACCCAGACGCGCAACATCGCCGATACCGCGCTCACCGTCAGCGGCCCCAACGCCGCCGCCTGGATGGCCAAGGCGCAATGCTTTGCCGGCGGCCCCGAAGAGCCGCCCGCCCCCGGAACAAGGCGGACGGCGGGGCACTGACCGCTAGAAGCGCATCCGCGCGCTCGCGAAGACGCGCAGCGGATCGCCGAAAAACGCCGTCAGCACGCCTTCGCGCCCGAGCGTCGAGCCGCCCGCCGCGTTAATGAAGTTGTAGCCCGAAACGATATAGCGATGATCGGTCAGATTCTTGCCGTGCAGGCCCAACTGCCAGTGATCGTCATCCGAATTCCACACCAAGCTCGCGTCCCATAGCGCATAGCCGGGCTGGTCGAGCAGCGAATTGGGGATTTCGAACTGGTTGGTTTCGCTGCGATAGCTGACCGTCGTGCCGAACATCAGCTCGCCGCCGAACGCCGGGACCGAATAATCGAGCGTGCCCGACAGCGTCCATTCGGGGGTGTTCTGGAACACCCGCTGGTCCGAGACATCGACGCCGAAGGCGTCGATGAACTGGTCATATTCGGCATTGATATAGCCCATCGCCCAAGTCAGACCCAAACGGTCGCCCGACGCGGCGAGGTCGCGGCCGAGCCGCGCATTGCCCTCGAACTCGATGCCCCAGATCGTCGCCGCGCCGGCATTGGTGGTGACCCCGACGAAGCTTTCGTTGATGCCGTCGCCATCGCCGTCGAAGCCGACCGAGCCGGGCACCTGGATGTCGGTATAGTCGGCATAGAAGCCCGCGAGCGCGAAGTTGAGCGTGCCGTTCATCAGCGAAGCACGATAGCCGAGCTCGTAGCTGTCGACGGTTTCGGGATCGAACTGGAGGAAATTGAAGATATCGTCCTGATCGCGGTCGCCGTCGCCGTCGAGATCGGGCGCGGCGCTCGATTGGCCGCGCGGATCGAAGCCGCCGCCCTTGAAGCCGCGGCTATAGCTCACATAGATATTGTGATCGGGCGTCGGCCGGAACGAGATCGACGCGCGCGGGGTGAATTCCTCGAAGGTGTCGCCGCCGTTGAAGTCCGATGTCGTCGCGATCAGCAGCGGGTTGTTGCCGCCGAAATCGGTCGATGGGCCGAACAGGAAGGTCTGGCGTAGGATCCGCGAATCGCGCCGGTCGTGCGTGAAGCGCCCGCCGACCGACAGGCTCCATTGTTCGGTGAGGTCGAAGGTTGCATCGCCGAAGATCGACCAGGTCTCGGTGGCGACATCGCCGAAGGTCTTCGCGGTCAGCCCGGGCAGGCCGATCAGCGCGCCCGTGGTGCCGAGTATGACGTCGAAATTGGTCGCGGCATTGGCGTCGAGATAGTAGAAGCCGAGCAGGCCCGCGAGCCGGCCGTCGTCATAGACAATCTGGAATTCCTCGGAAAACTGGTCGTTTTCATAGATCGCAGGGACGTCGACATCGGCGGCGGGAAGGCTGTCGAAATCGATCGGCGTCGCGCTTTCGTCGTCGCGATAGGCGAGGATGTTGCGCAGCCGGATAGCATCGGTGACCTGGACCTCGACCGTTCCCGAAATGCCCCACGCCTCGACACGCTGCTGCGGATTCTGCAACCCCGCGCGGGTGTCGAAGACATTGTCGAGCACCGGAGCGCCCGAAACGAGACCGGGTATCAATCGGTGGCCCTGGCGCGGATGGCTGCGGTCGTCGGTATAATCGCTGCTGATCCGCACGAAGATATCGCTATTGGGAGCATATTCGAGCGTTCCGCGCGCCGCGAAGACGTCCTTGTTGTAATTGTCGAAGCCATTGAGGTTGAGATTGTCGCCGAAGCCGCCGCGCGTCAGCAGCGCAGCGGTGCCGCCGACATAGAAACCGCTATTGCCGAGCGGCAGCGCCACCGAAGCAATGCCGTCGAGCTGGACGTAGCTGCCCGCGCGCAACGTCGCCTGGGCGGTGGGGCTGTCTTCGAGCCGCCGGGTGACGAACTTGACCGCGCCGCCGATCGTGTTGCGGCCGTAGAGCGTCCCCTGCGGCCCGCGCAATACCTCGATCCGCTCAACGTCGAAAATGTCGAGCACGGCGGCCTGCGGGCGGTTGTAATAGACGTCATCGACATAGAGGCCGACGCCGTTCTCGAAGCCGGCGACGGGATCCTGCTGGCCGACGCCGCGGATGAAGGTGGTCAGCGTCGTGTTGGTGCCGCGCGATACCTCGAAGGTGACATTGGGGACGTTCTCGGCGATTTCGGTGATGTCGAGCGCGCCCGACTGCTCGAGCTGCTCGCCCGAGATCGCGGTTACCGAGAGCGGCACCTCGACGAGCAATTCGTCGCGGCGGCGCGCGGTGACGACGATCGGGGCACTGCCGCCGGCATTCGAGGCCGCGTTTTCGCTTTGCGCGGCGGCCTGACCGGGCAGCGCCAGCGCGAGCGGCGTGAGCGCGATGCCGGCGAGATAGCGGACGGCGCGGCGTGACGGGTTACGGTTGTTCATGATGGTCTCCCCCATTGGAAAGTGGTTGATCGGTCGGTTGGTCATCGGGCGGACTCGCCCAGAAAGGCGCGGACATCGGCGGCGGTCTGCGCGGCGATTTCTTCTTGCGGCGCATGGCCGACGCCGGGATAGGTAATCAGCCGCGCATGCGGGATCGCCGCTTCGAGGCGGTGCGCCTGTTCGATCGGAACGACGCGGTCCTCTTCGCCCCACAGGATCAAGGTCGGCGCGGTGATCCGCGCGAGATCGGGGTCGGGATCGGGGAGGACGAATTCCTCGAGGTGCTTGACGAAGGCTTCGCCATTGCCCGGCCGCGCCATCATGTCGCGAATTTGCGCGAGCCGGCCCTCGGGCAGCCGGCTCTGATCGGCATAAATCTGCGCCGCCGAGGCTTCCACTCCGGCCATCGGCGCGGTGAGCAGATAGGCGCGCATCGCATCGGGAACGGGAACCGGGTTTTCGGTGACGCCGTAGATCGAATAGGCGCCGCTATCGACGAGGATCAGCCGGTCGACGCGGCCCGGATAGCGCGAAGCGAAACGCCAGGCGACGAGCCCTCCGAAGCTGTTGCCGCCAAGGGCCGCCCGTTCGACGCCGAGTGCGTCCATCAGTCGCCGCAGCACCTCGACGCGCTCGCCGGGGGCATAGCGTTCGAGCGGATCGGGCCCGCTCATCCCATGGCCGAGCAGATCGTAGCGGATGACGCGATAGTCGGGGGCGAGGCTTGCGGCCCAGCCGTCCCAGCTTTCGAGGCTCATCGTGAAGCCGTGGAGCAGAATCAGAGCGGGGGCGTCGGCCGGGCCTTCCTCGCGAACGCGGATTCGCGCGCCGTCGAGCTCGACATAGTGCGTGCGCGCGGCGCTCTGCGCCGAAGCGCCGGCGGCGGAC
>CAYQVL010000203.1:0-4197 GCA_964420825.1 uncultured Sphingomonadaceae bacterium | reverse complement strand
GAGATGCTGACGTTACGGCGCGAATTGCCGCGTTCGCTCGCCGCCGCCGTCGATGAGGTCGTTGCGCTGCTCGATGCGCTGATCAAGCGCACCGGATTCCAGGGCGAAGCCGACCGCATGGCGCGATTACGCCAGAAGCGTCTCGTCAAAACCAAAGCCGCCGATATCATTCGCGGCGGTCTGCACGAATATCTGCAGGCCTTCATTTCGGAGAACCGGCTCTTGAATCAGGCGATCACCCGTCAGTTCCGGTTCGATTGATGCGCCTCGATATCGATCACCGGACGCGCTATTCCTATAGCCAGCCGCAGCGCCGCCTCGTTCAGCTATTGCGGATGACCCCGGTCAATTTCGCCGCCCAGCATGTCGTCGACTGGCATATCGATGTCGATTGCGACGCCCGGATGCGGCCCGGCCGCGACGGGTTCGGAAACGAAGTAACAATGCTTTATGTCGACGGCCCGGTCAGCGAGATCGAATTGGCGGTATCGGGCGAAGTGCTAACCGACGATCGCAACGGGATTGTCGAGGATGCACCCGAGGCGCTGCCGCCATTGGTCTTCTTGCGCTCGACGAGCCTGACGCGCGCCGATGAGGCAATCCGCGGCTTTGCCCGTGATATAGCGGCAACCGAGAGCGACCCGCTGCAGCGCGTGCATCTGCTTCAAAAGCGATTGCTCAACGAGATCCGTTTTGAACCGACGCTCGACGCCGTCGAGCGCGACGCGGCGACGGCATTTGCCGCCAATCGCGGCGTCTGTCAGGATCATGCGCACATCTTTTGCGCCGCAGCGCGCGCGATGGAGATGCCCGCGCGCTATATCTCGGGGCACCTTTTTCGCCGCGATGGAGCGATGCAGCAGGAAGCAGCCCACGCATGGGCAGAAGCCTATCTTCCCGATCTCGGCTGGGTCGGCTTCGATCCTGCGAACGGCATTGCGCCCGACGACGCCTATGTGCGCATCGCCTGTGGCCTCGACTATCGCGACGCCGCGCCGGTCGCCGGGCACCGTATGGGCGGCGGCGAAGAGCACCTCACAGTCGATGTCAGGGTCGTTCAAGCGCAGGATCAGGCGCAAAGCTGAGACTGCGCCTACCTGGTGCGATCCACATCCAAATTTCGAAAGCTACTTCCCCGGTCCCGCCGTCCCGGCTAACCGATGTTGCCAATAACCACGATCCACCGGACCTGAATGACCTATTGCCTTGGAATGCTGCTCAAGAACGGGCTGATCATGATCGCCGACACGCGCACCAATGCGGGCGTCGACAATATCTCCTCGTACAAGAAGTTGCATATCCTTGAGCAGAGCGATGAGCGGACGATCGTCGCCTGTACCGCGGGGAATCTTTCGGTAACGCAAGCAACCTTTGCCTTACTGCGCGAAGGCCTGCCGCCCGGTGAGGAGTTCGACGAACCGCGTTTCCTCAAGGATATGCCCAATATGCATCGCGCCGCCCAACTCGTCGGCGAAGCGTTGCAGATCACGCGCGACAATATTCAAGAGACTGCCGGCGACAGTCAATATGATTTTGGCGCGTCAATGCTGCTCGGGGGACGGATCACTGGGCGCCCGCTACGGCTCTTCCATATTTATAGAGTCGGCAATTTCATCAGCTGTCAGCCCGACCGGCCCTTCCTCCAGATCGGCGAGACCAAATATGGCAAACCGATACTCGACCGCGCGCTCGATTATGAAACCGAACTCGACGAAGCGATGAAGATCGGCTTGATATCATTTGATTCGACGATGCGCTCCAACCTCGGTGTCGGCCGCCCGCTCGACCTCGTCGTGCTGCCCACCGACGAAACGATGCCGCCGATGATCCGCCGGATCGAGGAAACCGATTCCTACTTTAACGACCTGTCGTCGAAATGGGCGCTTGCGCTCGCCCAGGCGCGCGCGACGATCCCCATGCCGCCGTTTATGGAAAGCCAAGACTAGGCGTGGCGCTTATTCGGCGTCGACGAGCATTCGTTCGACCGGCACGGCTTTCGCCGACGGCGCTTCGGGTTCGAACCGCTCCCATCCCTGCGGCGTCAATTTCTCGATCGGACCATAGCGGATCTTGTATTGCATACGCGGCGCCCCCTGAACCCAATAGCCCAGATAGACATAGGGCAATCCAGCCTTCGCGGCGCGGACGATGTGGTCGAGGATGATGAAATTGCCGAGCCCTTTGCGCTCGGTGTTGTCGGCATCGAAGAAGCTGTAGATCATCGATAGGCCATCGGATTGACGATCCGTAATGCATGCGCCGACGAGCGTGCCGGGTTTGCCGTCTATGCCGGGTTCACGATATTCGATGACGAAACTGTCTACCGGCGTCTGCTCGACCATATCGGCGAAATCATTCTCGTCCATCTCGTTCATTCCGCCATCGGGATGACGCGCGGCGAGATAGCGGCGCAACAAGGTGAATTGCTCTTCGCTGGTCCAGGGCTCGCAGGCGCTGATCTGCAGGTCTTCATGACGGCGGAGCAATTTGCGCTGCGTCGCATTCGGACGGAACTCGCTGGCGACCACGCGCACCGAAATGCAGGCCGAGCAATTGATGCAGCTTGGCCGGTAAGCCACCGACTGGCTGCGCCGAAAACCGATGCGGCCGAGCGCCTCGTTGAGTTCGGTAGCGTGCGGCCCGCGCAGTTCGGTGAACACCTTGCGTTCGGTCTTGCCCGATAGATAGGGACACGGGCTGGGAGCGGTTACGAAAAAACGGGGAAAACGAAATGGTGCGCTCACTGTGCGGATCGCCCTTGTCAAAAATCATCGAAGTGCAGATGCTTTTATGACCCGGACGCCCGAGCATGAAAAGGCCGTTTACCCTAAAAAAAGGGTTAAATTCGACCAAATCGCCGATTAGTTGTGCAGATTAACCAGTCCGCTTGACCCTCACTGGGGATAACCTGACAGGTTGTCCCGGATCGCTACAGCATAGAGGGTCGCATGGCATCCGAGTCGTTTCACGCGGGAACGGGTTCGGCGCGCAAAAATCCCGCGGTGATCCCGTAATCGATTTGCCGGCCGATCAAAGCGCGGCCAGCCAAGGGGCCGCGCGCACCCAGCAACGCCCGAACATTATCGTCTCGAAATAACGGGTTACGTTGAAAATAGCTGGCATAAAGACTGGCCACGCGGCGATGAAATCGCTGCTCGATGGGCGACAGGGATTGCGGGTCGAACGCCTCGGGGCTGACGCATTGCGGATCGGCGAACTGCGGATAGTCGCCGATCAGATCAAAGAAGTCGGCAACCGACATCGGCGCTTGCGAGACGAGATGAAAGGCGCTGCCCGCCGCTTCGTCGATGCGCCCGGCAATCGTTACGATAGTGTTGACGACATGGTCGATCGGCACGAAGTTGAGCGAGGCGGAGGGGGCCGAGGGGATCGTCCGGATCCGTCCTTCGGTGAGCAGTTTGAAGGCCATATAGATCGAGTCAAACGCGGCGATCGCACCATCGCGCGCGCGCCCGACGACGATGCTCGGCCGGACGATCGCGGCCGCCACGCCGCGCGCCATTGCGGCGCGCACCAATTGCTCGCCGGCATATTTGCTCGCCTCATAATCATTGGCGAAGCGACCCGGCGCCTCGCCGCCGTCTTCGGCAATTGGTCCGGCCCGTTCGCCGCAGACATAGGCGGTGCTGACCTGGATATAACCGGTTGGCCGCCCGGGCCCGGCGCATGCGAAATCGAGCACGTGGCGCGTTCCTGCGATATTGACCGCCTCATAAACTTCGGGGTCAGCGTCGAACTGGACGACCGCGGCACAATGGATGACACCGTCGATCTGGGTCGAAAGCGCCTCATAATCGGCAGCCGACAGCCCGAGCCGTGCGTCGCGGACATCCCCCTGGACAAGCGCGACCTCGCCGGGCAGCGGCAATGCCCGTTGCCATTCGACTGTCGGCACCTGCCTGCGATCGTGCCGCAACAGGGTCCGATTCTTGCGGACGAGACCCACAACCCGATCGCCACGGTCGGCGAGCGCGCCCGCGATCTCGCTGCCGATCAGGCCCGCAGCGCCGGTAACGAGATAACAGGCCAAATCAGCAACAACCCGAGGCATCGTCGGGCAGCACCGCTTCATAGGGCACCGCATCCGCGCAACCGGGGAAGATACCGTAATGCGTATCGAAATCGCCGAAGAATTCGAAATGCCGGGCAAGCCGCGTCTCGGCGAGCATCCGCCAG
>CAYQVL010000202.1:0-4210 GCA_964420825.1 uncultured Sphingomonadaceae bacterium | reverse complement strand
GATCGGCGACCGGCCCAAGGGCATTGTCCTGACGCTTGTCGTCAACTGGCTCGTCAAACCATTCTCCATGGCGGCGCTCGCCGTGCTGTTTTTCGAGGTCGTGTTTGCGTCTCTCATTCCACCAGCGGATGCGGAGCAGTATATCGCCGGCCTGATCCTGCTTGGGGCCGCTCCCTGCACGGCTATGGTATTCGTCTGGTCGCAAATGACGAAGGGCGACCCGGCCTACACGCTGGTCCAGGTCACGCTCAACGATGTTATCATGATCTTCGCATTTGCGCCGATCGTTGCTCTGCTGCTCGGCGTCACCAGTATCAATGTGCCGTGGGAAACGCTGCTCCTCTCCGTTCTGCTCTATGTCGTCGTGCCGCTGGCCGCCGGTGCTCTGACGCGCCGTGCGCTCATCGGCAAAACGAGGGATACGACACGCATCGACGCGTTCACGGCGAAGTTGAAACCGCTCTCGATCCTCGGTCTGCTGCTCACGGTCGTCTTGCTGTTCGGCTTTCAGGCCGGGACCATTATCGATCGACCCTTGCTAATCGCGCTGATTGCCGTTCCGATCGTTATCCAGAGCTACGGCATCTTTTTCCTGACCTACGGCGCCGCCTACGCTTGGAAACTACCGTTCAATGTGGCCGCGCCCTGCGCTCTTATTGGCACGTCGAACTTTTTCGAACTCGCTGTAGCCGTCGCCATCGGGCTGTTCGGGATCGGAAGCGGCGCGGCGCTGGCCACGGTCGTCGGTGTACTGGTCGAGGTGCCGGTGATGCTCTCGCTGGTCGCTATCGCGAACCGATCACGGACGCGGTTCGCCTGATCGAAATCGCATCGGGCATCCAGAGCCGCAAGCGCCAATGCATTTCACCCTTGGCCCGGGTTCGAGCCGGGGTGACAATTCCATTTCAGACAAGACCGGTTCGAGCTTTCCCCGGCGCTTTCGCTCTCCACGAAAGCAACGAGATCGACGGAGATGCCTTGAAGCGCAGGCGGTGGGAGCCGGAACGACCCGCGACGAAATCGTTACGGCTGCTTCCTTCCGGATCTGACCGGGTTGGCGAATGTCGCGTCCGCCCGACTCCCGCGGCGCATATGGCGGCTCGGCGCGCGAAAATCAACGCCCCTGCATATTGCGCACCGCGCCGGGCATCCGGACGGTCAGGCTGTCGAACGTCTCGTCGAGCCATATCTGGCAGGCGAGACGGCTGTAGCGGCTGACGTCGCCGGCGAGATCGAGCATGTCCTCTTCCATTTCGACGGCACGCGGCAGCCTGGCGAAATCGGCGGGATCGACATGGACGTGGCAGGTCGAGCACGCCATCTGCCCCTCGCAGGCGCCTTCGAGCGGCTGGCCGTCGGCCTGGGCGAGATCGAGCAGGCGGTCGCCGGGCTTGCCCTCGACCTCGCTGACATCGTTGCCGTCGGCGGAAACGAAACGGACGCGGATCATCGCGTCTCTTCGAGCTGTTCGTCGTCCTCGGGATGCGGCGCGTCGCCCGAGACGGGACGGTCGGGCAGCTGCTCGGCCGCGGCCGCCAGGATCAACGCGATCGCCCGATCGAGTTCCTCGCCGGTCGTGTAGCGGCCGAAGCCGAGCCGGATGCTCGATCGCGCCTGCGCCTTGGTGAGGCCGAGCGCCGAGAGGACATGGCTCGGCCGGCCCGATCCGCTGGCGCAGGCCGAGCCGGCCGAGAAGGCGACGCCGCGCACTTCGGAGATCAGCCGCCCGGCATCGAGCCCGTCGAGGCGGATGTTGAGATTGCCCGGATAGCGCTGGCAGTCCGAACCGTTGATCGTCCAGCGGTCGCCGAATTTCTCCTCGGCGAGCGCCCAGAGCTTTTCGACATGCGAGTCGTCATCGTCGTGGCGCTCCTGGGAGAGCGCGGCGGCGGCGCCGAAGCCCGCGCATAGCGCCGGCGCGAGCGTGCCCGAACGCAGTCCGCCCTCCTGCCCGCCGCCATGGAGCAGCGGGGCCGGTTCGACGCCCTTAGCGTACCAGAGCCCGCCAATCCCCTTGGGGCCGTGGATCTTGTGCCCCGAGACGGCGATCATATCGCATTGCTGCCATGGCACCGCGATCCGGCCGAAGCCCTGAACCGCATCGCAAAACATCAGCGCGCCATGGTTGCGCGCGAGCGGGCCGATTTCGGCGATGCGTTGGATAACGCCGATCTCGTTGTTGACGAGCATGACGGCGAGCAGCGCAACATCGTCATCGAGCGCATCCTCGACGGCGATCGGATCGACGAGGCCTTCCTCGGAGACGTCGAGCAGCGTCAGTTCGTAGCCATGCTGCGCACAATATTCGGCGGTGTCGCGGACGCAGGCATGTTCGGTGGCGAGGGTGACGATGCGCTTGCGGCTCTTGCCCGCCCTTTGCAGCGCGCCCTTGATCGCCCAGTTGGCGGCCTCGGTGGCGCCCGAGGTGAAGTAAAAATGTCCGCTGTCGGCGCCGAGGCAGTCGATCACCTGCTCGCGCGCGACCTCGACCGCGGCGGCGGCCTCACGGCCCATGCGGTGCGGCGAATGCGGGTTGCCGAATTTTTCGTCGAGATAGGGCGCCATCGCCTCGCGCGCCTCGGGCGCCAGCGGCGTCGTCGCCTGATAGTCGAGATAGATCTGGTCGCTCATGCCGCGCGCTCGCGCGCCTCGGCCGCGAACCGCGTCCAGCTTTCGATGAAGCGGTAGATATCGGCGCGCTTGGTCTGCGGCCCGAAGCTCACCCGGATGACCTCGCTCGCCTCGGCCTCGTTCCAGCCCATCGCGGCGAGAACATGGCTCGATTTGAGACTCCCCGATGCGCACGCGCTGCCCGCCGATATCGCGATCCCCGCCATGTCGAACTGGATGAGCTGGGCGGTCGCCGCCATGCCGGGCATGCGATAGCCGGCGATTGTGGCGATGCGATCGGCGTCGCGCGCGACGACCGAGCCGCCCTCCTTCTCGATTGCCTTGTCGCAATGATGGCGCAATTCGGCGGCACGATCGAGCCAGCCTTTCGGCGCCTCGAGCGCGGCGGCAAGGCCGAGCGCGGCCGGGAGGTTCTCGGTGCCGGGACGATAGCCCTTTTCCTGCCCGCCGAGCGCATGAAGACTGGCAAGATCGCGGACGAGCAGCGCGCCGATGCCCGGCGGCCCGCCGAGCTTGTGCGCGGAGACGGCGATGAGATCGGCGCCGGGCAGCGGCAATTTGCCCGCCGACTGGCTGCAATCGGCGAACAGCAGATTGCCGCCGACGGCGATGCGCTCGCCAAGCTCAGCGAGATTCTGTTTGACGCCGGTTTCGTTGTTGACCGACTGGATCGCGACGATCGCGGGTTCGTCGCCGCCCGCGAGCGTCCAGTTCAACTTGCCGCCATCGACCCGGCCGTCGCTGTCGACGGGCAGCATCGGGACGTCGCCGGCCGAGCGCAGCACCGCATCATGCTCGACCGCGCTGACGACGATCCTGCCAGCCTTGGCGCAGGCGAGGCCGAGCGCGATCGCTTCGCTGGCGCCGCTCGTGAAAATCAGCTCGTGATCCCATCCGAGCGCCGCCTTGATCCGCGCACGCGCATCCTCAAGCGCAGCGCGCGCGGCGCGCCCCTCACTGTGCGGCGACGAGGGATTGGCCCAGGCTCCCATCGCCTCGCTGACCGCATCGCGCGCTTCGGGCAGCATCGGCGTGGTCGCGGCATGATCGAGATACAGGCGTGTTTTCAATACATTGTCCGGTTTTCGTTGCGTATCAAGGCTTTGCGTCTATATAGCATCGGCCCCGCGTCCCTAGCGCATAAGCCCGATTCTCGCCGGTTTCCAGCCGGCCGGCCAGTATAATGGAACAGTATATACCATGCCCGAAGTGATCTTTACCGGTCCCGACGGCCGTCTCGAAGGCCGTTTCTCTCCGCCGCCGCGTCCGCGCGCGCCGGTCGCGATGATCCTCCATCCGCACCCCCAGGGCGGCGGCACGATGAACGAACAGATCACGCAGAAGCTCTACAAGACCTTCGTCGACCGCGGCTTCGCGACGCTGCGCTTCAATTTCCGCGGCGTCGGGCGCAGCCAGGGCAGTTTCGACAACGGGATCGGCGAATTGTCCGATGCGGCAAGCGCGCTCGACTGGGTGCAATCGATCCATCCCGAAGCGCAAAGCACGTGGATTGCAGGCGTCAGCTTCGGCGCGCTGATCGGGATGCAATTGCTGATGCGCCGCCCCGAAGTGCGCGGCT
>CAYQVL010000201.1:0-4210 GCA_964420825.1 uncultured Sphingomonadaceae bacterium | reverse complement strand
GTTCATGCGAGCGGCTTTATTCGCCCGCGGGCATCGCCGCAACATATTCCCGGATCAAGGCGATGCCCTCGCGGTGGAGAATTTCGCGGCCGAGTTCGGGCATCGCGATTCCCGGGTCATTGGTCTCCATCCGGTAAAGCAGGATCGAAGCGTCGGGATGGCCCGGCGCGATATCGAAATCGAGCCCGCCGCTGCCGCGTCCAGCCGCGACCGGGCGCTTGAGGATGCCGCGCGCGACCGCGCTTTGCTCGTCATAGCCGAGGAACAGCCCCGAATTGCTCGCGCTGCCCGAGCGGCTGTGACAATGCGCGCAATTGACGTCGAGATAAGCGCGCGCGCGTTCGTCGAGCGTGCCGTCATGCGAATCGTCCCAAACCGGCACGCGCGGCGCATCGCCGGGCGCGCGGTCGAGAACGCCCCAGTCGATCCATTGCGCGAGCCGCGCGCCATTGTTGAGGTTGCGCGCCTTGGGGCCGATCAGCGCGATCGCGCCGTCGCGCAGGTGGCAGGTCTTGCACTGGTTCTGGTTGGGGACGCGATAGCTGATCGATTGCGTCTCGCCGCCGCTGTCGATCCACGAAACCGGCAGCCGCGTGCCCGCGCGGCGCAGCACGCCCTCGCTGCCATCCTCGTTCCAGACATAGGGCAGCGCCACCCAGCCGCCGGCGCGGCGCAGCAGCACGCGCGTCTCGATCCAGCGGACCGGGCTGTCGGGATCGCGAAAATCGGCGGGGTAACCGAAGCTCTTGATGAACGCGCTGCCGACCGGGAAGTCGAAGGCATCCTCATCGGTATACCGCGCCGTCTCGCCTTCGGGGACGAAGACGAAGCGCTGCTTGACCGCATAGTCGGAGAAGAGCGGCGTGTTGAGGTCGTAGGCGATTACGCGCGCATTGGGGGTCTGACCGATCCCGTCGGTGAAGAAGCGGAATTCGGAGAGCGTGCGCGGCAGCGTCTCGCCCATGATCACGTCGAGCGCCACCGGCTGAACGCCCTGCGGCGCGCCGGCGCTGACCAGCGCGACCCAGCCGATCAGGAGCGCGATCAATCGCGAAAGGCCATTCCCGTCATTGCGCGCGCGGCGGGCCGAAGGCGAGCGCAGGTCAACCCATCCGGAGCGGCCGGCGACGGCGGGTTCTGGATTGCTTCGTCGCATCAGGCTCCTCGCAATGACGGCCGCGCCGGATCACCGGAGCGCGGCCTCCGTATCCTGCGGCAGCGAGACCTCTCCGGGCTGCTCGGGAATGTCGTCGGTACGGAGATCGACCGGCTGCGGCTGCGCCTCGGCGAGCGGCTGGCCCGCTTCGGTCAGCCCGAGCGACAGCACGCCCGCCTCGTCATTGCTGAAGATCGCCTCGCCCGTGCCGTCCCACAGGATCGGCGGCAGCTGTCCGCCGACGGCCGCCGCGAGCTGCTCCCCGCCCTCGAAATCGGGCGCATAGCCGGCATTGCCGTGCTGGTTGTTCTCGAGGAAGACCGAGCGGGGCAGGGGGTTGTAGTTCGGATCGTCGAAGGGCTCGGTATAGGAGACGATCATCACGTTGCTCGTGCCGTTGTCCGAAAACGCGTTCTCGAAGATATGGACGTTGCGGTTGGCCATCACCATCACGCCCGTTCCCGCCGGAACGCTGGCGACGATATTGCCCTCGGGCGCGAAGTTCGGCGTGTTGTTGTCTTGAATCGCGTTGCGGAAGACGCGAACCGAATGGCCGCCCATCTGCGGCAGGTTGGGCAGGTCGAAGACGAGGATGCCGCCGGTATTCTGCGTCACCATGTTCTCGTAAACGTCGGCATTGAAGCTGTTCTCGATCTCGATGCCCGCGACATTGTGCCGCACGATATTGTGGCGGACGACGATCCGATCCGACTGGCCGACATAGATGCCGGCGTCGGATGCGCCCGCGACGATCGAATTCTCGACGAGCACATCCTCCGATTCGACCGGATAGATGCCGTAGGCGCCGTTGGTCGCGGCCGGCCCGCCCGTCCATTCGACGCGCAGGTTGCGATAGACGATGCGGTCGGCCTGTTTTGATTTGATGCCGTCGCCGCGGCTGTTCTCGATTGCGAAATCGCGGAGCACGACATCGTCCGAGGTGACGTATAGCCCCTCACCGGCGCCTTGCTGGTTGGTGAAATCGAGGATCGTCGCGTCGGCGCCGGCGCCCTTCACCGTGACCCCGGCGACGTCGAGCGACAGCCCGTCGGTGAGTTCGAAGCGGCCCTCGCCGATCCGGACGGTATCGCCGGGCGCGGCTTCGATCAGGGCGGTCTGGAGACGCTCCTGCGCGTCCTCTCCGGCTTCGACGACATGGGTCGCGGCGAACGCGCTCGTCGAGGCGAGCAGCGCCAGCGTGGCGGCGGCAAGCAATTTCATCGGCTGATCCTCTCTTTCGAGGGGAGAATTAGCCTGTTTGCACGGGTGTAAGCAATGGCGGTGTGGGTGCGTCATTGCGAGGAGCCGAAGGCGACGAAGCAATCCAGTTCGGTCGGCGAATCAATCGACCATCGTTGGAACCGGATTGCTTCGCTGCGCTTGCAATGACGATGGTGGCGGCGGTCGTCATTGCGAGGAGCCGAAGGCGGCGCGGCAATCCAGAGCGGCCGACGGTGTTGCTTGCGGCTCCGGACTGGCACGACCTTTACGAGGATATCGTTTGACTGGATTGCCGCAGGCCTTCGGCCCTCGCAATGACGAATCTGTCTCGTTTCATAGCCCGCGAATTCCGCTTTCCTATCTATAACCAGATAGGTTATTATGGCGCATGACCCAAAACCTCACCCCCATCCCGCCCGAGCCGGAACCCGGCTCCGCCCTGCAACCCCTGGACAATGCGCCGCCGCCCGGGCGGCCGATTCCCGGCTACGCCAGCGAGGCCGAGGTCAGCGCCTTCTGGGACGGCGTCACCCATGGCATCGCGAGGGCCAGCGCGCCGGCGGCGGAGGAAGAGGCCATACTCCGGTGGCGTACCGACGGCTGGACGCCCGAGCGGCAGCGGGTTTTCGTCATCCTGCTTTCGCTGACGGGATCGGTGAAACAGGCGTGCGAGGAGGCCGGCCTGTCGCGCGAATCGGCCTATCGGCTGCGGCGCAAGCCCGAGGGGAAACTGTTCGCACGGCTATGGGATGCGGCGCGGCTCATCGCGCGCGACCGCCTCGCCGACGAGGCGATGGAGCGCGCGGTCTACGGCACGGCCGAGGCGATCGTCTATCGCGGCGAGGAGGTCGGCCAGCGCCGGCGGTACGACAACCGCCATCTGCAATGGACGCTCGGGCGGCTCGATCGCGATACCTCGCACAACGAGGAATACGCGGCCCCGGCGCGGCGCGCGGCGCACGCTTTCGATGCGCTGGTCGGGGTGCTCGGCGCTGCCCCGGAGGAGGCGGACGCCATGCTTGCAATTCTCGACGAGGACGCCCGCCGGGATCGCGACGGCTCGCCGAAGGACGAGCGCATCCTGCTGGCGCGGTTCGAGGAGGCGCGCGAGATCTTGCGCATCGCGGAGGCCGACCCGGCCGATATCGACATCTCGGACCTCGATCCGGAGGAGTCGGACGACTGGACCGATCTGCAATGGGCGCGGGCCGAACATTCGGGCCTGCTCCACCGGCTTGGCTGGGACGAAGACGAAGACGAAGACGAAGACGAAGACCCCCCGGTTTCCGGGCCATGGAGTGTGTGAACCGGTGTCAACTTGTTGAGAAATCCTCCCCGGTCCGGGGAGCAACCGATCAATCGGCGAAGGGATCGCGCACCAGGATCGTGTCCTCGCGTTCGGGGCTCGTCGATACGAGCGCGACCGGGCAGCCGATCAGCTCCTCGACGCGGCGGACATATTTGATCGCCTGCGCCGGAAGGTCGTTCCAGCTCCGCGCGCCGGCGGTCGTCTCGCTCCAGCCGTCGATCGTCTCGTAGACGGGTTCGACGGCTGCCTGGTCCTGGGTGTTGGGGGGCAAATAATCATAGTCCCTGTCGTTGACGCGGTAGCCCGTGCAGATCTTGATCGTCGCGAACCCGTCGAGCACGTCGAGCTTGGTCAGCGCGACTCCGGTGACGCCCGAGACCGCGACCGATTGCCGCACGAGCACCGCGTCGAACCAGCCGCAGCGCCGCTGACGCCCGGTCACCGTGCCGAACTCACGGCCGCGCTCGCCGAGCCGCCGGCCGTTCTCGTCGTCGAGCTCGGTCGGGAAGGGGCCCGCGCCGACG
>CAYQVL010000200.1:0-4230 GCA_964420825.1 uncultured Sphingomonadaceae bacterium | reverse complement strand
CGGCACGTCGCCAGCCTGTTCTGCCAGCAATTCGCGCCCGAGCTTCCCGAAGGACGCAACTGGGACGACGAGCGCGAGGCTGCGGCCGACTGCATCATCGAGACCGTCGAAGCGCACGCGCCGGGTTTCGCGGCATCGGTGATCGCGCGGCAGATCCATTCTCCGCTCGATCTCGAACGCAAGTTCGGGCTGATCGGCGGAGATATCATGCACGGCAATATGACGCTCGACCAGCTCTGGTCGGCGCGCCCCGTACTCGGCCATGGCAGCTATCGCGCGCCGATCGCCGGACTTTATATGTGCGGCGCGGGAACGCATCCCGGCGGCGGCGTTACCGGCGCCCCGGGGCACAATGCCGCGCAGGCGATATTGCGCGATCGTTCGGTCATCGGTCGCATTCTAAGCGCGCGATGACGTGCGCGCCGGATGCCTCTCCAACAGCGAATCGAGCCAGCGATGCGCGAGACCGCTCGCCTCGGCCGCGCTGAACGAGCGTTTGTCGAGGCAAAGCTCAAGCCAAAGGCCATCGACCAGCGCGCTGATCGCGATGGCCGATAGCCGCACTTCATCCTCGGCGGCCTCATCATCCCAACACTTGCGAAGCAGCGCTTCGACACCGTGACGGAACTCGGCGTAAATCTCGCCGTGGACAGCGGCGATTGCCGGATCGGTCTTTACCAAGCTCCAAAAGGCGAGCCATGTCGCAAGCAATTCCGGGTCGAGAACGGGCGAATGGAAATTCGCGGTTACATAGGCTTCGAGCCGGGCACGCGGATCGTCTCCCGCCGCCGCAACCGCCTGTTCGATGGCCTTGCCGACACGTTCGCCGAGGTCGCGATAGGTGGCCGTGACGAGATCGCCAATGCCCTCGAAATAATGCGTCAAAAGCCCCGCCGATACGCCGGCTTCCTTGCAGATAGCGCGCACCGAAGTGCCCGCGACCCCATTTTTGGCGAGGCACGTGGCAGCGGCATCGATCAGGCTCTGCCGCCGATAATCGGCATCTTCTCGGGCAAAACGCGCGCGCGCCACTCTATCCTCCTACAGGCTCAAAAACAGATGCGCCGGGTCCACCGGCGCGCTGGCCATGCGAAACCCTAGGCCGCGACTGCCCGACAAGCTAGACTGGCCGGCGCGATGGATCGAGGAGTCGTAGATGTGAAGAGTGCCGACGCGCGCCTGGACGATATCGTCGCCGAATACGCGGCGCGCGAGGGACCGCTGTTGCCGATCCTCAACGCCATCCAAGCCGAATATGGATGCATCGACGAGGCGGCCAAGCGTCACGTTGCCCATGCGCTCAATCTGAGCCGCGCCGAAGTTCATGGCGTCGTCAGCTTCTATCACGACCTGCGCAACGCGCCTGCCATCCGGCCGATACTGAAACTTTGCCGCGCCGAAGCTTGCCAGGCGCGCGGGAGCGACGCGCTGGCGATGAAGGCCGAAAAGCTTGCGGAAGGAAAGGCCGAAATTGAGCCGGTCTATTGCCTCGGCCTGTGCAGCGTCGGGCCCAATGCGATGATCGGCGACGAAGTTTACGCCCGCCTCAACGAAGCGGCGATCGCGGCGCTGATCGAGGCGCTATGACGATGCGGATCGCGATTTCCGACGACGCGCTCGCCATTGCATGCGGCGCGAACAGGGTCGCCGCCGCGTTCGCCAAGGCGGTGCCCGACGCCGAGATTGTGCGGGTTTCAAGCTGGGGAATGCACTGGCTCGAGCCGCTCGTCGAGATTGACGGAATCGGGTTCGGACCGGCAACGTCAGCCGATGTCGCCACGATCCTCGGCGGGACATCGGACCTCTCGATCGGCAGGATCGAAAACCATCCTTTTATCGCCAAACAGCAGCGGCTGACTTTCGCGCGCGCCGGCAAGACGCGCCCGCTCAGCCTCGATGATTACGCCTCCACCGGGGGATGGGCGGGGCTCGAACGCGCGCGCACGATCGGGCCGCAGGCGACGATCGACGAGATCAAAGACTCGGGCGTGCGCGGTCGCGGCGGAGCGGGCTTCCCGGCCGGGATCAAGTGGCAGACCGTCGCCGATGCGCCGGGGACACGCAAATATGTCGCTTGCAACGCCGACGAGGGCGATAGCGGCACCTTCGCCGACCGCATGCTGATCGAGGGAGATCCCTATTGCCTGATCGAGGGCATGACGATCGCGGGACATGCGGTGGGGGCGAGCAAGGGCTTTATCTACATCCGCTCCGAATATCCGCACGCGATCGCCAAGCTCACCGCCGCGATCGAAGCTTCGGCCGATATCGTCGCGCCGTTCGATATTGAGGTTCGTGTCGGCGCCGGCGCCTATGTCTGCGGCGAGGAGACTTCGATGCTTGAGAGCCTCGAGGGCAAGCGCGGCGAAGTTCGCGCCAAGCCGCCGCTGCCCGCGCACAAGGGCCTCTTCGGCCAGCCGACGGTGATCAACAATGTGCTCACCCTCGCCGCGATCCCCTTCATCCTCGCCAAGGGCGGCAAGGCCTATCATGACTACGGCATGGGCCGATCGCGCGGGACGATGCCGATCCAACTCGCAGGCAACATCAAATATGGCGGTCTCTACGAGACCGCCTTCGGCGTGACGCTCGGCGAGCTGGTGAACGAGATCGGCGGTGGCGCCGCGAGCGGACGACCGGTCAAGGCCGTGCAGGCCGGCGGGCCGCTAGGCGCTTATTTCCCGCCTTCGATGTTCCACCTACCCTTTGACTATGAAGCCTTTACCGAGGCCGAGGGGCTGATCGGCCACGGCGGAATCGTCGTGTTCGACGACAGCGTCGACATGCTTGCGCAAGCGCATTTCGCGATGGAGTTCTGCGCGGTCGAGAGCTGCGGCAAGTGCACGCCGTGCCGACTGGGCGCGGTGCGCGGGCAGGAAGTGATCGAGCGGATCCGGGCCGGCGGACGCGAGAGCGGGACGGTCGAGAACCTGCCCCAGATCCGCAACGCTCGGCGCGACGACCGCAGCCTCAAGGACGAGATCGCGCTTCTCACCGACCTGTGCGAGACGATGAAGTTCGGGTCGCTCTGCGCGCTCGGCGGATTAACCCCCTATCCGGTGATGAGCGCGCTGACCTACTGGCCTGAGGATTTCGGACTGGAATGGGAGGTGGCGGCAGAGTGAATATTCATTTTGAATTTTCTCGTCATGCCGAATCGCAATCTTCGTCATTGCGACGAGGCGAGGGCGACGCGGCAATCCAGCGTGGGGCGCGCGGCTCTGGATTGCTTCGCTGCGCTCGCAATGACGATCCGTGCCGCAACGGGATGATGCCCAAACAGGTTCAGGGTGGAGGGACGTTGTTCACGGCAAGGGGCACCGAAGAATGACCCGGCTCGGCGCCATCCTCGCCGGCGGCAAATCGAGCCGCTTCGGGTCGGACAAGGCCGAGGCGTTACTCGACGGGGTTCCGCTCGTCGAGCATGTGCTGACGAGCCTGGTAAAACAGTGCGAGGCGGTGGTGATCTGCGGACGCGAACGCAAAGGAGCGGTCTGCCTTGCCGATATCCCCACCGCCGACGAAGGCCCGCTCGGCGGGCTCAATGCGGCGCTGCTCCATGCCGCAAGCGAAGGCTATGACGAGATATTGAGCGTGGCCTGCGACAATGCCTGCCTCCCCGCCGATCTTGGCGCGCAGCTTTCCCCTCCCCCCGCCTACGTCGCCGACCAGCCGGTGATCGGGCTGTGGCCGGCGAACCTTGCTCCCTATCTTGGCGACTGGCTGGCGCGGCAGGATCATCGCGCGATGATGGGCTGGATCGAACATATCGGCGCACGCGCCGTGCGCCTGCGCGACAAAACTGCGAATATTAACCGGCCCGAGGATCTGGCCGAGCTGGAGAGTCGCCATGGGATATGAGCCGGAAGACGATTTCGGCACGCCCGCCAGCCGCAGCGAGGCGACCGTCTCGCTGACGATCGACGGCGAACGCATGACGGTGCCCGAGGGCACCAGCGTGATGCGCGCGGCCGCGGAAATGGGGACGCATATCCCCAAGCTGTGCGCTACCGACAATGTCAAAAGCTTCGGATCGTGCCGCTTGTGCCTCGTCGAGATCGACGGCGCGCGCGGAACGCCGGCCTCGTGCACGACGCCCGTCGTCGAAGGCATGGTGGTGCGGACGCAGACGCCGCGGCTCGAAAAGCTGCGCAAGGGCGTGATGGAGCTCTACATCTCCGACCACCCTCTCGACTGCCTGACCTGCGCGGCGAACAATGATTGCGAGCT
>CAYQVL010000199.1:0-4237 GCA_964420825.1 uncultured Sphingomonadaceae bacterium | reverse complement strand
CGTCATCGACCGCGACATCACCATGGGCCATCTTAAATGGTCGCTCGAGACCTTCGTCAAGGCGTTTTTCGAGCGCAACGATATCGTCCTGCGCTTTCGCCCAAGCTATTTCCCGTTCACCGAGCCTTCGGCCGAGGTCGATGTCGGCTATTCGCTCGAGAATGGCCGACGCATAATCGGCGGCGATCCGCATGGCGAAAATGGCGGCTGGATGGAGATACTCGGTTCGGGAATGGTCAACCGCCGCGTGATCGAAGCCTGCGATCTCGATCCGGACGAGTGGCAGGGCTTCGCCTTCGGTTGCGGCATCGACCGGCTGGCGATGCTCAAATATGGCATGGACGATCTCCGCGCCTTCTTCGACGGCGACCTGCGCTGGCTCAAGCATTACGGCTTTTCGGCGCTCGACGTACCGACATTGAGCGGAGGAGTGGGCGCATGAAGTTCACTTTGGGCTGGCTCAAAGCGCATCTCGACACCCACGCCGATCTCGATACGATCGTTGAGACGCTGACCGCGATCGGGCTTGAGGTCGAGAGCATCGAAAATCCGGGCGAGAAGCTCGCCGATTTCCGCATCGCCAAGGTTGTCTCGGCGGAAAAGCATCCCGATGCCGACAAGCTGCAATTGCTCAAGGTCGATACCGGGTCGGGCGATCCGGTGCAGGTGGTGTGCGGCGCGCCCAACGCGCGCGCGGGCATGGTCGGGGTGTTCGCGGCGCCGGGCATGTATGTTCCGGGGATTGATGTGACTCTCGGAGCGGCGAAAATTCGCGGTGTCGAGAGCTTCGGCATGATGTGTTCGGAGCGCGAGCTCGAGATCTCCGAAGAGCATGACGGCGTCATCGATCTTGGTGACGAGGCGGCGGCGAAAGTTGGCGAAAGTTACGCGCAATGGGCGGGCCTCGACGATCCGGTGATCGATATCGCGATCACCCCCAACCGGCAGGATTGCATGGGGGTTCGCGGGGTTGCGCGCGATCTGGCGGCGGCCGGGCTGGGAACGCTCAAGCCTTTGCAAATCATTGATAATAAAAGCGATACTCCCTGTTCGATCGAAATTCGCACCGATGATCCCGAAGGCTGCCCGGCGTTTTTCGGACGCAGCGTAGCGGGCGTTTCGAACGGCGCTTCGCCGCCCTGGATGCAGAAACGGCTGCGCGCGATCGGCCAGAAACCGATCTCGACGCTGGTCGATATCACCAACTATATCATGATCGATCACGGCCGCCCGCTTCACGTCTACGACCGCGCCAAGCTCGGCGAGGCGATCTTCGCGCGGCGTGCGGAGGAGGGCGAAAGCCTCGTTGCCTTGAACGGCAAACGCTACCAGCTCGACCCCTCGATGACGGTGATCGCCGACGAAATGGGCGCGCACGGTATCGGCGGCATCATCGGCGGCGAAGGCACCGGCGTGCAGCCGGAAACCGCGGAAATCGTCATCGAATGCGCCTATTTCACGCCTCGGCGGATCGCCCGGACGGGGCAGAGGCTCGGCCTGATGTCGGATGCGCGCGCGCGTTTCGAACGCGGCGTCGATCCGGCTTTCCTCGCCGACGGTCTCGCCATCGCGACGCAGCTCGTGCTCGACACCTGCGGCGGCGAAGCGTCGCAAGCGGTCCATGCGGGATCGCCGCCGGGCGACGAAAAGGCGATCGCCTACGACCCGCAACAATGTGCAACATTGGGCGGCCTCGATGTCGCGGCGGACAAACAGCGCGCCACGCTCGAGGCGCTCGGATTCACCGTTGAAGGCAAGGGTCCGTTCGCGGTCACCGCGCCGAGCTGGCGGCGCGATATCGACGGCGCGGCGGACCTCGTCGAAGAGGTGCTGCGGATCGAAGGCTATGACGCGATTCCCGCCGTTGCCCTGACCCGCGCCGAAGGCGTCGCCCAGCCGACCGCCTCGCCCGAGCAGAAGCGCGAACGCACGGTCCGCCGTGCGGCCGCCGCGCGCGGGTTAAACGAGGCGATCACCTGGAGCTTCATCTCGGCGAAGCAAGCCGCGCTTTTGGCTGATGCTTCCTGGGTACTCGCCAATCCGATCAGCGAAGACATGAAGGTCATGCGGCCCTCGCTGATCCCCGGCCTCGCCGCCGCCGCGAAGCGCAACGCCGATCGCGGCACGGCAAGCATCAGGCTGTTCGAGATCGGACGGCGTTATCTGGCCGATAACGAGCACGCGACGCTCGGCCTGATCCTCGCCGGCAACCGCAGACCGCGCAACTGGCAGGACGGCGCCGCCAAGGCCTTCGACGCCTATGACGCCAAGGGCGAGGCGATGGCGTTGCTCGACGCGGCCGGCGCGCCCGCGGACAAGCTGCAATTATTCGGCGATGCGAGCGGGCTCTATCATCCCGGGCGCTCGGGGCGTTTGTGTTTGGGCCCGAAAAACACGCTCGCCGAATTCGGCGAACTGCATCCGACCGCGCTCAAGGCGCTCGATCTCGACGGCCCGGCGGTCGCCGCCGAGATTTTTCTCGACGCCATCCCGATTCGGCGCGTCTCGGTCCATATGCGCGACGCCTACGCCCCGCCCGCGCTCCACGCCATCACCCGCGATTTCGCCTTTGTCGTCGATGGCGGCATGGCGGCGGGCGAGCTGTTGCGCGCGGTGCGCGGCGCCGACAAACAAACGATCGCCGGTGCGCGGATCTTCGACGTCTTCGCCGGCCAGGGCGTCGAGGAGGGCAAGAAATCGGTGGCGATCGAAGTAACAATCCAGCCGGGCGAAAAGAGCTTTACCGAGGGCGAGCTCAAGGCGATTTCGGACAAGGTGGTGAAGGCGGCGGAAAAGGTCGGGGCGAATTTGCGGGGGTAGGCGAGAGTCGCCACTCATTCTTCGCTCCTATCCGCCGTAGGAGTGCATCGGAGATTTCGACGCCGTCCGATGCAAGACCGATCTTCGCTAAGTCTCTTTGCTTCCTTCGCCCCCCATATTTTCGATCGAATTGGAAAGAAAGGACAGGGCTTCGACAAGCTCAGGGCTAACGGGAGCCGGGATGGCCCGAATGCAAGCGAAAGCACCCTGCCCGGCTCACTACCGCCCCAATAAAAACACCGCCTGCTCGGCCAGCAGATTTGCCGCCGCCGCGCTGCGCTGCCTGTTACCGCTCAGATACCATGCCTGTTCGGCCGCGATCCCCTGCTCGCCGACGAGCGCGCGGAAATCGTCGATGGTGAGGTGGTGGATGTTCTCGGTCGCATACCAGCTTAAAGGCAGCGCGCCGGTGACGGGCATACGGCCGCCAAAGGCGAGGCTCGCGCGGACGCGCCAATAGGCGAAATTGGGGAAAGAGACGAAGGCGCGCGGGGCAATTCGCAAGAGTTCGCCGAGGATTGCGTCGGGAGCGCGCGTCGTCTGCAGAGTCTGGCTGAGGATCGCATAGTCGAAGGCGTTATCGGGATAGTCGGCGAGATCGGTATCGGCGTCGCCCTGCACCACCGACAGGCCGCGCGCCATTGCGCTCGTGACATTGGCGGGATCGATCTCGAGCCCGCGCGCGTGGACGTTCTTGGTGTCGCGCAATGCCGCCATGAGGTCGCCATTGCCGCAGCCGATATCGAGCAGGCGCGCGCGCTCGGGCACATGACCGGCGATGATTGCGAGATCGGGGCGGAGCGCGTGGTTCATAAGTCCGGCCTCAAACCCTCGTCGTTACGTCGGACCTGGTCGGCATCCCTCGCTTCGCAATGGCTTCGTCATTGCGAGCGCAGCGAAGCAACCCGGAGCCGCGCTCGCCACGCTGGATTGCCGCGTCGCCTGCGGTTCCTCGCAATGACGAAACATTCGGACGCTGCGGCGACGCGGTCACCGGCCCTCCCCCGCCCGCAGGAACCCATCGACGGTCGCGCGCAGCTCGGGTACGTCGAGCAGGAAGGCGTCGTGACCGAAGGGGCTCGACAGTTCGACGAAGCTGACTTCGGCACCGCCGGCGTTCAAGGCGCGGACGATCGCGCGCGCTTCGCTCGTCGGATAGAGCCAGTCGCTGTCGAAGCTGATCACGCAGAAGCGCGTCGACGATCCCGCAAAGGCGTTGGCGAGCAGGCCGCCATGTTCCTCGGCCAAATCGAAATAGTCCATCGCGCGGGTGATATAGAGATAGCTGTTGGCGTCGAAGCGATCGACGAAGGCGATCCCCTGATGCCGTAAATAGCTTTCAACCTGAAAATCGGCATCGAAGCCGAAACTTTTCGCGCCGGTTTCCCGTCCCGGCCTGGCCTGCAGCCGGCGGCCG
>CAYQVL010000198.1:0-4260 GCA_964420825.1 uncultured Sphingomonadaceae bacterium | reverse complement strand
CGAACCGACCGTCGTCATCCGCTTCTGGATCATCTCCTTCGTGCTGGCTCTCGCCGGCCTGTCGACGTTGAAGCTGCGATGATCGCGCGCAAGGCCTTCGGCGGTAAGCGCTTCGCGGTCCTCGGCCTCGCGCGGTCGGGCCAGGCCGTCGTTGAATGCCTGTGGCGTTCCGGGGCCAGCGTCACCGCATGGGACGACCGCGAGGAAGCGCGGCTGGCGGTGCAGGCGATGGCCGGTCTTCACGATCCGCTCGACATCGACCTGGCGAAATTCGACGCGGTAGTCGTCTCGCCGGGCGTCCCGCTCAACACGCATCCGATCGCTGCGCGGGCGCGCGAGGCCAAGGTGCCGGTGATCGGTGATATCGAGCTGTTCGCGATGGCGCGGCCCGAACTGCCCGCCCACAAGGTCGTCGGTATCACCGGCACCAACGGCAAATCGACGACGGCCGCACTGATCGATCATATCGTCAGTAAAGCGGGTCTGTCGGCCCTACTTGGCGGCAATATCGGCGTGCCGATCCTCGGCGTCGAACCCCTCGACGAGGGCGGCGTCTATGTGCTCGAACTGTCTTCCTTCCAGATCGATTTGACGCACAGCCTCGATTGCGATGTTGCGGTGCTGCTCAACATCACCCCCGATCATCTCGATCGCTATGACGATTTCGAAGCCTATGCCCGGTCGAAGGCCCGTCTCTTCGCGATGCAGTCGAAGGGACACATGGCGGTGATCGCGCTCGACGATGCCGGGTCTCAGGCGGTCGCGGCAGGCCTGTCGCAACGCGACGATTCGCCCAGGGTTCTCCAGATTTCAGCCGGCGGCTGCATGGATCAGTCGGGCTGGCCTGCGCTGCAGGGACCGCACAATGCGCAAAATGCGATCGCCGCGATGAGCGTGGCGCGCGAACTCGGCATTTCAGAGGAGGTCATCAACCGGAGTCTCGCCAGTTTTACAGGGCTTCCGCATAGGATGGAGCGGATCGCCGATCGCAACGGCGTGCTCTTCGTCAACGACAGCAAGGCAACCAATCCAACCTCGACCGCGCCGGCGCTGGCGGCCTATCCGGCGATCCACTGGATTTTGGGCGGTCTGGCCAAGACCGGCGACCTCAAGCCGTGCGAGCCGTTTTTCGACCATGTCCGCGCGGCCTACACGATCGGCGATGCGGGTGAGATGTTCGAGAAATTGCTGGCGCATCATATGCCGGTCAAGCACTGCGGCCGCTTGCGCGACGCCGTCAAGCTCGCCGCCGAAGCGGCGCGATCCGGCGAAACCGTGCTGCTCTCGCCCGCCTGCGCCTCATATGATCAATATCGAGACTATGAAGAACGCGGTGATGATTTCCGCGGCATCGTCAGGGGGCTCGGATGAACATGGAGACCAGCATCGCGCGTCCCACGCGCCGGCATTTCGGCGACTATCTCGGCCGCTCGCACAAGGGGCCGCTCGGCGAGTGGTTCTGGGAAATCGACCGCGTCCTCTTGCTCTTCGTCACCGTTCTCATCTCGATCGGGCTGATCGCCGTCGCGGCGGCGTCGCCGGCGGCCGCCGAACGCTATTCGGGCGTCGGTTACAATCTCCAGCAGCTCCACTATTTCTACCGCCAGCTGATCTGGTTCGCGATCGGTTTGCCGGTGATGTTTATCATTTCGACAATGCCCAAAGAACTCGCCAAACGGTTCGCGCTTGGCGGTGCGGTTTGCTTTTTCGTGCTGCTGCTCTGCGTGCCTTTTCTGGGTAGCGAAGTGAACGGGGCGCGGCGCTGGATCGGCTATGGCGTGGCGACGCTCCAGCCCTCCGAATTCCTCAAGCCCTTTTTTATCGTCACCATCGCCTGGCTGTTGTCGCTGCGCGTGACGCAGGATGGCACGCTGCCCGTCGTCGCGGTGACCGGATTGCTGACCGGCGTCATCGGCCTGCTGCTGATGCGCCAGCCCGATTTCGGCCAAACGGTGATTTTCGGATCGGTCTGGCTCGTGCTCCTGATGATTTCAGGCGTGTCGAACCGTCTGCTCGGCCTATTGAGTTTTGGCGGCGTCGCCGGCCTCGCGGCCAGCTATTTTCTCTATCCGGTCGCGCACAGCCGCATAAACGCTTACATTTTCGCCGAAGGCGACACCTATCAGGTTGAAAATGCGATGCGGACGCTTACGCATGGCGGAATATTCGGGACCGGCCCCGGCGACGGCGTTATGAAATTTCGCCTTCCCGAGCCGCATACCGATTATATCTTCTCCGTCATCGGCGAAGAGTTCGGGATGATCGCCTGTCTGGCCATCGCGCTCCTCTTTGGAGCGATTGTCGTCCGCGTGTTCGTCAAGCTGCTCAATGAGGAGAATATCTTCTATGTGCTCGCCTCAGCGGGACTGGCGACGCAGTTCGCGCTCCAGGCGCTGATCAACATGGCGGTCAATCTCAACATGGCGCCGTCAAAGGGCATGACGCTTCCCTTCATCTCCTATGGCGGGTCTTCGATTATCGCGCTGTCGATCGGTTTCGGGCTGCTTCTCGCCTTCACCCGGCGCAACCCGCATCTTCCCAAGCCTGAAAGGCACGCCCGATGAGCGGCGCCCGGCACTTCGTTCTTGCCGCCGGCGGCACCGGCGGGCACATCATCCCGGCCTTCGCGCTGGCGACCGAGCTCAAAAAGCGCGGCCACCATGTCGCGCTGATCACCGACGAACGCGGCGCGAAAATCCCCGGCATCTTCGAAGGCGATGAAAAACATATCCTGCCGGCGGGACGGCTTTCGGGCGGCCCGCTTGGCTGGCTGCACGCGGCGAGGAGCATTTGGACCGGACGGACGATGGCGCGGCGGTTATACGAGAGCTTTCGACCCGAAGCGGTCATCGGTTTCGGCGGCTATCCGGCGCTACCCGCGCTGCTCGCCGCGCTCAAGGATGGCCTCCCGTGTGCGATCCACGAGCAAAATGCGGTGCTCGGCCGCGTCAACCGGCTGCTCGCCGGGCGCGTCGATGCGATCGCGACCGCCTATAAGCGCGTCGGCCGCCTCGCCGATAAATATCGCGACAAGGCGCACCTTATCGGCAACCCTGTCCGCGGCGAGGTCGCCATTTTGCGCACCCAGCCTTATCCGGCGCTTTCCGAAGAGGGCATCTTCCGCGTCCTCGTCACCGGCGGTAGCCAGGGAGCGACCATCCTCTCCGAGGTTGTTCCCGATGGCCTTGCCTTGCTCCCGCTATCGTTCCGCCGCCGGATGCAGGTCACCCAGCAATGCCGCGCCGAGGATATCGAGCGCGTGCGCGGCCGCTATGCCGATCTCGCCATCCCGGCCGATCTCGCCACCTATCTCCCCGATCTTCCCGAACGTCTCGGCTGGGCGCATATCGTTATCGGTCGCGCCGGCGCCTCGACGATTGCCGAGCTGACGATGGCCGGCCGCCCGGCTATCCTCGTGCCGCTTCCCGGCGCAACCGACGATCACCAGACCGCCAACGCTCGCGAAATGGCGACAAGCGGCGGCGCTCGCGTCATCGCCCAAGGCGCGTTCACGCCCGCCGAGCTCGCCAAGCAGATGCAGAAGCTCGGCCTCGAACCCGAAGCGCTGATGAACGCCGCCGGGCGCGCGCGCAGCGCCGGCTATCCCAATGCCGTTCGCGATCTCGCCGATCTCGTCGAACGGCTCGGTCAGGGTCGCGGCGGGCAAGCCATACCCGTCGGCGCGGCGCTGCGCGTCCGCCCGGCCGCGCAGGGGATGGGCTGATGCGCGGAGTCGGCACCGATATCGGCACGATCCACTTCATCGGCATCGGCGGCATCGGCATGTCGGGCATCGCCCGCGTCATGCACAATCTCGGTTACACCGTCCAGGGCTCGGACATCGCCGAAAGCGCGACCGTCGAGGCGCTGCGCGAACGCGGGATGAAAGTGTTCGTCGGCCACGATCCCGCCAATCTCGGAGATGCCGCGGTCGTCGTCACCTCGACCGCAGTCCATCGCGGCAATCCCGAAGTCGAACGTGCGCTCGAGCGGCGCATCCCCGTTGTCCGGCGCGCCGAAATGCTCGCCGAGTTGATGAAATTGAAGGCGACCGTCGCGATCGCCGGCACCCACGGCAAGACGACGACGACATCGCTCGTCGCCGCGATGCTC
Source organism: uncultured Sphingomonadaceae bacterium (assembly GCA_964420825.1). GTDB lineage: Bacteria > Pseudomonadota > Alphaproteobacteria > Sphingomonadales > Sphingomonadaceae > Parasphingopyxis. The sequence goes on along the minus strand of CAYQVL010000198.1, from coordinate 147 downwards.
GACGCCGGCGGTTTCGATCCGACCGTCATCAACGGTGGTGTCATCAACGCCTATCAGTCGAATGCGCGCGTCGGCACGGGCGATTGGATGGTCGTCGAGGCCGACGAATCCGACGGCTCGTTCAACCGGTTGCCTGCCACCATTGCG
>CAYQVL010000197.1:0-4267 GCA_964420825.1 uncultured Sphingomonadaceae bacterium | reverse complement strand
GCTCGAGCGCGCGATATGGACGAGTTGCGAACCGCTGACGCCGAGATTGGAGAGCGTAACACCCCCCGCCTTGCGCATCGTCGCGAACGAGGTCACCGTCACGACGCGATCGTCGAGCGTCGTCACCGACGCGCCAAGCTGCGGATAGGCGCTGTCAAGCGTCCTGCATTCGGTTCGGCGGGCCGGCGCATCGAGATCGAAGCGCGCGGTCTCGAAGCCGATCCGCATCGTCAACGATCCCCCGCCGGGCTGCTTGAGCGCGCAGACGATGATCCGGTCGAAGCTCTGGTCGGGCGTATCGGCGCTGATGCCGAGCGTTTCTCCCTGCGCGCGGACCGTCTGGCTGAAGCCCGAAATGCCGATCGGCGGACCATAGTTGGCGTAACCGCTGCCGAAGATCGAATTGACCTGCCAACCGGCCGACTGCGAGGCCGTCACCCCCCAGGTCAGATAACCGTTATACGGCCGCCCGGCGGCAAGCACGCCGCGCCCGCCATGGCCGTAGCGCCTGCGCAGTTCCTCGCGCCAGCCATTGGTGATCATGTCGCCGGCGGTATGGCTATCGCCGATCTGGACGATGTGAACCGGCTCGCCGCTGTCTCGCCGAGTGGCCGCCAAGCGTTCGAAAAAGGGCGCGAGATTGTCGGCATAGCACAAGGTCGCGCCGCATTCTGCCGCGGGCGATTGGGCCGCGGCGAACGCGGCGGCGGCGATCAACAACGCCATCAGCCGGACTTCCCCGCACGGCTGGTATCGGCATTAGCCTGACGCCGTTCTGCTTCGCGCTCGGCCTCGGCGCGCGCCAGATCGACATAACCGCGAATACGCTCGGCAAGACCGCGGACGAGAAAACGATAGCCCATGCCGGTCATGTGAATGCCGTCATTGGCGCGAGCGAGCGTCCGCTCACCCGTCACCGGATTGGGCAGATAGGCGGTATAGCCGCCGTCCTCACCGACGCTCAGCGCTGCGGTATCGATATAGGGTACGCCGAGTTCGCGCATCCGCTCGGTGTAAAAGGCGTTCATCTGGCCGATCTGCACGTCGAATTCGGGACGGCGCATCTTCGGCAGCCCGACCCAATAGACGATGGCGCCGCGATCGCGCAGCAGCTGGACAACCGCATCGACGCGTTCGCCGACGATTTCCTGCCATTCTGTACTCATATATGTCGCCGAAGTTCCATCCGCCCACAAGCCATCGGTATCGTTCGCTCCGAACGATACCACGGCAATATCGACCGGCTGTTCATCGAGCTTGGCCGAGATGTCGTCGAAGACGTTCAGGCTGCGGTAGCGCGTAAACCCCGTCGACTGATGCGCGAACTGGTGGACAACATAATCGTCGTCGCCGCGAAACTGGTGATAGAGCCCGGCCCAGAGCCCGTCGCCGAAACTGTCGCCGAATACGCCGATCTGAACGGGTTCGCCCTCGGCAAGCGAGCGCGTCAACTGGCGGTTGAACGGGACCGCGCATTCGCTTGCTGCAGGAATCGCCTCGCTCGCCCGATCGGCGGCGATCACCGGCGCGGGCGCGGTGGCCACGGCCTGCGTACCGCCGCCCCCGCCGACAAAGGCAAGGCCGATCACCGCGCCCACCGCGATGCCGACGAACAGCACCAATGTTCGATCGAGCACTGCGAGAATTCTGTCCATCGCGCCTCTCCCTCGTCCGCGCCGCACTGGGCGCCTCATGTCCAATGCCGCCAGCCTTGGCAAGCCTTGCGCCAACACGCATGCGGCAGTGCGTTTACCATCGCGGCCATAAGCAATCGCCGATGAACCCGAGCATTCCCGATTGGCCATCGCCGTGAAAGCAATTTTGCTAAAGACTCCGGCCGGGCCGCAAACATTGGGGGGAGTTATGAAACGACTGACGATCATCGCCGCGCTTGCCGCGCTGACCAGTCTTCTCGCGCGCCGCGCGCTCGAACTGCCTTGCTCTATCGCGGACATGATTCGCCCTGCCGCGTCGCCCCCGATAACGCTCGTCCCCCAACCGATGGCAGCACGATGACGCTTCCCCGCTCCGACCCGCCGCTTGCGGCGGCATTCCGTGACTTCGTCAAGGCGAGCGATTTTCCCTGCGTCGGCGCCAAGGCGGCGCTGTCGCGCGGGCTCATGCGGATCATCATCGCGCGCGACATGCGATCGGCCTGGAACGACGTCGAGATCGCGCCATGGGGAATCGGCGAGGACGATATCCCGACCGCGTTCAATTGCTTCATGAATGTGCCGGTGAACGGCGAGACCGGCGCGTTCACCGTCAAACCGCCGCTGAGCAAGGCGGGCGACCGGGTGGTGTTCGAGGCCGAAACCGATCTCGTTCTCGGGCTCACGGCCTGTTCGGCGCTACAATCGAACGGGGGGAGCTTCAAGCCGATTGTGTATGAGGTTTCGGGATAAGACGCTTCGACCGTTCGCGCGAACGGCGTTGAGGATTTTGCGCTAATCGCGCAGCGGTCGCCCTACGCGGTCGGTTTCTTGCGTTGCAATCCCGCGCGTTTGCAGCTGGCCACCAAATCGCCGTGCTGGTTATAGGCTCTATGGGCAAAGGTGACGATGCCCTGGTCGGGGCGCGATTTGCTTTCGCGCAGCGCGAGCACTTCGGTTTCGACGCGGAGCGTGTCGCCGGGGAAGACGGGTTTGGGGAAGCGGACCTCGTCCCAGCCGAGATTGGCGACGGCGGTGCCGAGCGTCGTATCGCCGACCGAAATGCCGACCATCAGGCTCAAGGTGAAACAGCTGTTGACGATGCGGGTGCCGAATTCGGTTTCGGTCTTGCAATATTCCTCGTCGAGATGAAGCAGCGCCGGGTTGTGCGTCATCGTCGTGAACAGCACATTGTCGGTCTCGGTCACCGTGCGGCGCAGGACATGGTCGAAGACCTCTCCGACCTCGAGTTCGTCAAACCATTTGCCCGCCATGCCGATGCTCCCTCAAATATCGCCGTGCCGGCGTGTTAGGATCGATCGCCAATCGCCACAAGACAAGACAAATGCAGCGCTCCGCGATAGGGTTTATCGCATGAACAGCCGGCCAGGCCTTGGCAGAGTTACCATCGCTTCAGCGTCCTTGCGCCCGCTCGAGGCGATCATCGCCGATGCCGGGATCGCACCCGGCGCGGTGCTCGAAGCGACACGGCTGCCCGCCGATTTCTTCGCGCCGCCGCACGACAAGACGCTGACACTGGCCGATTATTTCCGGCTGTGCGAGCAGATCGCGCTCGCCGTCGGCGACGAGACAATCCATGTTTCGCTGCGGCCGTTGATGCTCGGCACCTCGGACTTCATCCGCGACCGGCTGCGCGTCGCGACCACGGTGCGGCAAATGCTCGATATCCTCGCCAAGAGCTATAACATAATCCATGGTGGCGCTTTCAACCGGGTGGGCAAAGCGCGCGACGATCTCGTCTTCGCGATGGACGACAGCGACTTTCCTTTCGCGCATCCCAAAGACGACGCGTTCATCCTGATCTCGCTCGAGGCGCTGCTCGTCTATGTCCATGTCCTGCTGCAATCGAGCAACACAAAGGGCGACGCACTGCCGCTGCGATCGATCAGGACGCGGCGGGCGAAGACGCGCGAGCCCAGCCCGCTGGCGCATTGGGGCGTGCCGATCGTCCATGGCGCGCCGCATTTCGCGCTGCATTATGCCGCGCGCGCCGGCGACTGGCCCGTCGATCCGACAACCTGCCCGGTACTCGGCGCGCGGACGATCTACGGCGGCATCGCGCGCGCTCTCGACGGACTGGCGGCGCCCGATGCGATCGGCGGCGATATCGTCGCGCGGACGCGCCAGGCGCTGCTCGACGGACTTCACGACCAGCGCGCGCTAGCGCGCCACCTCGGCATGAGCACCGCCTCGCACCGTCGCCGCCTCGGCGAACTGGGAACCAATTTCCGCGACCTGCGCGCCGAAACGATGCGCAAAGCGGCGATCCGGCGACTGGAGAGCGGGGCATCGGTAGCCATGGTCGCCGACGAGCTGGGCTTTAGCGACGGACGCAGCTTCGCGCGCGCTTTTCGGAGCTGGACCGGGCAGTCGCCGCGGCAATATACCAACGCCTCGACGACAGATTGAGCGAAATTGTCCTATGAAGATTGATCGCGCCGGTCATCGACCGCGGCGCGCGGCTGCGGCTAAAGAGCGATCATAACCGGCAAATATAGCCGGGTTTGGGCGGGGGGCGCCGATCGTGACATTGCCGATTTTCCGCGTATTGATCGTCGGCGCCGCGCTGGCGCTGACAGGCTGTGCGCCGCAGG
>CAYQVL010000196.1:0-4304 GCA_964420825.1 uncultured Sphingomonadaceae bacterium | reverse complement strand
ATCTGGCAGGCCTTCGCCGTATTGCTTCCGGTGAAAACGGTCGGCGTGATGGGCGATGGCCGCACCTACGACAATGTCTGCGCGCTGCGCGCCGTTACCAGCACCGACGGCATGACCGCCGACATCTACTCCTTCGATGCGAGCTTCCTGACCCGCACCGCGACGCGCATCGTCAACGAGGTCAAGGGGATCAACCGGGTGGTCTACGATTACACCAGCAAACCGCCGGGAACGATCGAGTGGGAATGAGTTTGGCCATGACGTCCGCTATCGCGTGGGCTTAATCGGGAATGCTCGCATCGAATATGAGCAAGCGCCCATTCCTCCACCCATGGCAATCGCCGTCATTTGGTCTATGAGCGGGCGAAAGAGCAACAGGATAAGATCATGGCTACGACCCTATACGGCATCGCTGACTGCGATACGATCAGGAAGGCGCGCAAATGGCTCGAGCGTCAGGGCGTCACTTATGTCTTTCAGGACTACAAAAAGGCCGGCGTCGACGAGGAGAGGCTGCGCGGCTGGGCCGGCGAGGTCGGCTGGGAAACGCTGTTCAACAGGCGCGGCACGACCTTCCGCAAGCTCCCCGAGGAGAGCAAGGAGAATATCGACGAGGACAAGGCGATCATGCTGATGGTCGCCCATCCCTCGATGATCAAACGCCCCGTGCTCGAAAGCGACGGTAACCCGCTGATCGTCGGCTTTAAGTCGACCGAGTATGAAGAGGCGCTGCTCGAAAATTAGTGCCGCCTAGTCCTCGCCGCCGGCGACAAGCGGCACGAAGCGTACCGCCGCGAGATCGGTCTCGGAAAGTGTGCCATCGTTACGCAATGTATAGCGTTTGAGCCTCTGGACGGCGTCGCCGCCGACCGGAATGACGATACGGCCGCCAGGCGCGAGCTGACCTTTGAGCGCATCGGGCAGCCGGTCGCTGCGTGCGGAGACAAGGATTGCGTCATAGGGAGCGCCTTCAGGCCAGCCTTGGGCGCCGTCGCCATGGTGGACCGCGATATTGTCATAGCCGAGCTCGGCCATCCGCGTGGACGCCAGCGCGGCGAGCGCCTCGTGCCGCTCGACCGCATCGACGCGCGCGGCGATCTGCCCGATCACCGCGGCGGCATAGCCCGAACCCGCGCCGATTTCGAGCACATGATCGCCGCGCCCGATATCCGCCGCCGCAATCATATGAGCGACGATATAAGGCTGCGAAATCGTCTGGCCGGCCTCGATGGGAAGCGGTGAATCGCGATAGGCCAGAGCGCGCATTTCGAGCGCTACGAAGGCTTCGCGCGGCACGGTCCGCATTGCGTCGAGCAGCAGCGGGTCGTCTATGCCTCGCGCCGCGATCTGACGTTCGACCATCTGTGCGCGCGCCTTTGCAAAATCGGTCATGCCGGCCTCCTCATCGTCAACCATCTATTCCATCTATGGTTTCGTCGCTGGAACCGGTTGACCGGGCCGCGCGTAATGCACAGCAGAGCAAGGAGAAACAGCCATGACCACCGCCCGTTGGAACGGCGTGACTATCGGCACGAGCGACGCCACCGTTATCGTCGAGGGAAATCACTATTTTCCGCGCGACGCGATCCGCGAAGATCGTCTGCTGCCGAGTACGACGACAAGCGTCTGCCCGTGGAAGGGGACCGCGCATTATTACACCGTCGAAGCGGGCGGTGAGCGCAATCCCGACGCCGCCTGGTATTATCCCGAGCCCAAGGATGCGGCGACCGGGATCAAGGATCGGATTGCCTTCTGGAAAGGCGTCGAGGTCGGCTGAGCGGCGCTACTCTTCGCCCGTCCGGCGCTCCACTACCTGATCCTCGCGATACGCCTCGATAACCTCGGTAACATCTTCGGCGTCGTCTTCCTCGGTCTCGGAAGGTGCGTTAAGAGTCTGACCAACCTCGGGAACCAGGCATATTTCTGCGCGCACGGGTAAGTGGTCGGACCCGATCGGATCGCCCGTCTGTAGCGAGACCAAGCCGAAATCTTCGGTGAAGAATATATGGTCGAGGGGCCAGCGAAATGCCGGAAGCGAAGCGGGAAAAGTCGCGTAAAAGCCGCGGCCGATGCGCGGGTCGATATATCGGCCAAGGCGTCTGAAAAGCTGCGAAGTTTCGGACCAGCCGACGTCGTTGAAATCTCCGAGAGTCAACGCCGGCAGGCCGCTTTCGCGAATCATCATCGCCGCGATCGCGATCTCCGCATCGCGTTCTTCGGTGTCCTGCCCCGGATGGGGCGGACGCGGATGCAGCGCGGCGAGGCGGAACGGTCGGCCCGAGCGCGTCCGAAGAACGGCATGCGCGGAGGGAGTGCGGATTTCGGCTAAATTGAGGAGTCGCCCGCCGGTCATTGGCAGCCGCGTCGCGAATATCATGCCATAGGTGTTGGATAGCGGCGCTTCCAGCCGATAGGGATAGCCGGCGAGTTGCGATTCGACCGCATCGAGCCAACGCTGATCGGCTTCCATCAACAGCAGAATATCAGGATCGACGCGCTCGATCAGTGCGCGCGTCCGGGCAAAATCGCGATTGTCCTGCAGAACGTTGAGACTGAGTATCGTGAAACAATGTGCCCGCCGCTCGGTCCCCGCAATCTCAATTTGCTCGGCTTCGACCGGTGAGAATATTGTATAGGGGTAAATATGGCCTGCTTGATAGGCGAGCGCCGCGAACAGGACGATCGCGAGTGGCCCGCGCCCGCGAAAGCGTAATGTGAACAATGCGAGCAGCAACAGCAGTCCTGCGGTGAAGATGATAAGCCGCGGAAAGTCCCAGAGCCTGATCCACCACTGATTCGATGGCACGGCGCTGGCTATCGTCAGCAGGATGACGACTCCCGCCAGAACGGCGGTCGACCATGACGCGATTTGGAGCCAGAGGCCGGATGTTTGGTTCCGCGCTGCCATTGATATCCCCGGCGGTTTTCTTTTGATCAAGCCCGGTGACACCCTTTGCTATTCGCCGCCGTCGGTCCAGCAAAATACTTCATCCAACGGTTTGCCAAACACTTGCGCTATCCTGAACGCAGCTTCGAGTGTGGGCGAATATTTGCCCTGTTCGATTGCGGCGATGGTCTGTCGGGTAACGCCGATCTTTTCGCCAAGCTCGGCCTGCGTCATTTCGCCCGCCAGAAAACGCAGCGTGCGGATATCATTGGTGAAGGGCGGTTTTGCCATCGCTCAATAACCCCGGCGATAGAGATAGATCTGCACGCCGATCCGTATAGTTTCGCACAAAACGAGCAAGCCTAGTGCCGCGTTGAGAATGATGAACAGGCCGAAACCGAAATGGGCGGCAAGGCCGATTCCCCAGATGCCGACGACTAGCGTATAATAGGCATAAAACGTTCCGCGCATATGGATTTGGGCGTCGCGCTCGTCGACGGACGCACTCGCTTCGCTTGGTGCGGCGATTGCCATGACGATTGCCGCGAAGGTCATCACGACGATGAGGCCGCCGATGACGAGTACCAGCAATCCCGCGAAATAGTCATGTAATCCGCTTGCGTCGCCTCCGGCCGCCAGCAGCATAGCGAAATACCAGCCAAATCCCGCCAGAATGGCGAGCAGGCTAGCCCAATGCATTTTTTCCCGAAACGTCAAGGCACATCTCCTGTTTAGCGATTTGCACATAATGTTAAATAAAATATACAGTATGTCAATATAACTATTCATCTAGCTGAATTTTGGCGCTTTCCCTTTCGATGTGCGCGGCTGGCCGTTAAAGCTCGCGGAATGTCCACCACCTATACCCTCGATACCAAGACCGACCGGGCGCATCCGACGCCGCGGCCGATGAAGCGATTGACGGTGCCCGCGATCCGCAGCCGCAAGACCGACGGCAAATCCGGCGAACCGCTGGTCATGCTGACTGCGTACACCGTCCGCATGGCGCAGATACTCGATCCGCATTGCGATATGCTGCTCGTCGGCGATTCGCTCGGCCAGGTGATCTATGGTCTCGATTCGACGATCCCCGTCAGTCTCGAAATGATGATCGCCCATGGCGCTGCGGTCGTGCGCGGCAGCTATCACAGCGTCGTCATCGTCGACATGCCCTTTGGATCCTATGAAGCGAGTCCCGAGCACGCCATCCGCTCGGCGACGCGCGTGATGAAGGAAACCGGCGCCGCAGCGATCAAGATGGAGGGGGGCGAAGCAATGGCCGAGACTGTCGCTTTTCTCACCGCGCGCGGCATCCCGGTGATGGCGCATGTCGGCCTGACGCCGCAGGCGGTGAACGTCCTCGGCGGTCACAAGGTGCAGGGCCGCGACGAGGCGACCGCCGCCAAGGTGCTCGCCG
>CAYQVL010000195.1:0-4314 GCA_964420825.1 uncultured Sphingomonadaceae bacterium | reverse complement strand
AAACCGCCTCCGGAAAACCCGGGACGCTTCACCTCATCCTTTCCGTTCGAGGAGGCGCGAACGGAAAGACCATCGCCACTCTCTTCGATCTCTGTCACGCTCGTCCTGAGCCGTACATCGATCCCCACTTCGTGGAATTTCTCCATGAGCCAGCCGACCAGGTCCGTATCGAACGCCGTGAGCATATGGTTCGCCCGCTGAAGCACGGTCACTTGTGCGCCTGCTCGCGCCGCAATGTGGGAAAGCTCGGCCGCGATGAAGCCACCGCCGACCAGGACGATCTTCTTCGGAAGTTGATCGAGATCGAGGAACTCGGTGCTCGTGGTGAGATGTTGCTCACCGGGAATGTCGAGACGCATCGGCACCGCGCCGACGGCGATCAGGATGAAACGGCCTTCGAGTGCTTCGCCGCCGACCTCGACCGAGTTCGGCCCACGAAACCTGGCGCGGCCATGATAGGAATCGATGCCGTTTTTCGTGAAGCTCTTCTCCTTCATCACCGGCACGGGCTCCGTGAACGTGCGCTTGAATTTGATGAGCTCGTTCCATGCGATGGCGGACTCGCCACCCGCGACGCCCTTGCCGCGCATTCGACGGGAATGGTCGATTGCTTCCGCTGCGCCGACCAGTATCTTTTTCGGATCGCAGCCACGCAGCGCGCAGATGCCTCCAAAGGGCAGGTGGTCGATCACCGCCACGCTCCATCCTGCCGAGCGGCAGCGTGAAGCGGCGCCGGACGCGCCCGTTCCGGTTCCGATGGCGATGAGATCGTATTGCTTGGTCATCTTCGCTTTTCCTCGAAGGGTTCATTCGGAAATGTCGGTGTTGGGCTTAATCTGCGGGGATGAGCGCCATCGCCCGCGCGCAGACGTTGTCGATGCTAAAGCCGTATTCTCGCAGCAACACATCCGCCGGGGCGGACGCGCCGAACCGCTCGATGCTCATCACGTCTCCGCCATCGCCAACATAACGGTGCCAGCCCTGCGCCACGCCGGCTTCGACCGCGAGGCGCGCGCCGACCGATGGGGGCAGCACGGCGTCGCGTTCGGCTTGCGGCAGGGCATCGAACAGCTCCCAGCTCGGCATTGACACGCAGCGCACCATAATGCCCGTTCGAGTCAGACGGTCCGCGGCGGCAACGATCAGGCCGAGTTCGGAGCCGCTGGCGATCAGGATCATCTCCGGCCTGGCGTCGGGCGCATCGATGAGGACGTAGGCGCCGCGGCGCAGGCCATCGGCCGAGGCGTATCGGTTGCGGTCGAGCGTCGGCATCGCCTGCCGGCTCAGGACAAGCGCCACCGGGCGATCACGCGTCTCCAGCGCAACCCGCCACGCGACCGCCACTTCGTTGGCGTCGCCGGGGCGGATCACGGTCAGGTCCGGAATCGCGCGCAGGCAGGCCAGTTGCTCCACCGGCTGGTGGGTCGGGCCATCCTCTCCGAGCGCGATGCTGTCATGGGTGAACACGTGCACGACGTGCAGGCCCATCAGCGCGGCCAGCCGTATCGGTGGGCGCATATAGTCGGAGAAGATAAGAAAAGTGGCGCCATAGGGAATAAAGCCTCCGTGTGCGGCCATGCCGTTGACGATCGCGCCCATCGCGTGCTCGCGCACGCCGAAATGCAGATTGCGTCCGGCGTAGCTCCAGCCACCGCCGCTCGATCCTTGCGTGTCGAGGCCCGCCCCCGCCGGCGGATTGAAATCGCCGAGGCCTTTCAGCGCGGTGTAGGTCGACGGATCGAGGTCCGCCGATCCGCCGAACAGCGCCGGCACCCGTGCTGCCACCGCGTTCATGACCTTCCCCGAGGCGACGCGCGTGGCGACACCCTTGGCGTCGGCGGGAAACTCTGGAATATCCAAGTCCCAGCCCGGCGCCAGCTCGCCACGCAGCCTTTGCGCGAGCTCCTCTGCCAGATCGGGGTGGGCCAGCGCATAGGCCGCCAAGCGCTCGTTCCACGCCGCCTCGTCGTGCGCGCCGCGTTCCACGGCCTTGCGGAAATGCGCCAGCGCCGGTTGCGGAATCAGGAACGGCGGTTCAGCCGGCCAGCCGAGATTCTGCTTGGTCAGCCGCACCTCTTCGACGCCGAGCGGCGACCCGTGCGCCTCGTAGCTGTCGTGCTTGTTGGGGGAACCATAGCCGATATGGGTGCGCACCAGGATCAGCGAAGGCCGCGAGCTTTCCGCGCGGGCGGCGCTCAGCGCGGTGTCAATCGCGGCGAGGTCGTTACCATCCGCGACAATAATCGTGTGCCAGCCATAGGCGTCAAAGCGGGCGGCACGGTCCTCGGTAAAGCTGATGTCGGTGCCCGCCGCCAGCGTCACGCGGTTGTCGTCGTAAAGGCAAATCAGCTTGCCGAGCTTGAGGTGTCCGGCGAGCGAAGCGGCCTCCGCCGCCACGCCTTCCATTAGGTCGCCGTCGCCCGCCAGCACATAGGTCGCGTGATCGATTATGGCATGGCCCGGCCGGTTGTAGCGCGCCGCCAGTTGTGCCTCGGCGATGGCCATGCCGACAGCGTTGGCGAAACCCTGGCCAAGCGGCCCGGTGGTCGTCTCGACCCCCGGCGTGTGGCCGCGTTCCGGATGTCCCGGCGTCTTGCTGCCCCACTGCCGGAATTGCTTGAGATCATCGAGCGAGAGGTCATGGCCGGTCAGATGCAACAGCGCATAGAGCAGTGCCGAGCCGTGCCCGGCCGAGAGCACGAAACGGTCGCGGTCGACCCAGCGCGGGTTGCGAGGATTGAACTTGAGACCGTGTGTCCACAAGGCATAGGCCATCGGCGCGGAATCGAGCGGCAGGCCCGGATACCCGCTGTTCGCCTGCTGCACGGCGTCGACCGAGAGGAAGCGAAGGGTGTTGACACATTGCTGATCGAGTTCCTCGGACATGGCCGTTTCTCCTAGTGCTCGGCGAGTGCGGCATCGACGATGCCCTGCGCCTCGCTCAGGATGTCGCGCAGATGGTCCTCGCCGTGAAAACTCTCCGCATAGATCTTGTAGATGTCCTCGGTGCCCGAAGGGCGCGCGGCAAACCAGCCATTGGCCGTAATCACTTTTATGCCACCGATCGGGGCATCGTTGCCCGGTGCACGGTCGAGCACGCTTTCGATATTCTCTCCAGCCAGCTGCGTGATGCGCAACTGCTTCGGCGAGAGCTTTGCCAGGCTCTTCTTCTGCTCGGCGGTTGCTGGCGCTTCGACGCGATCGGCTACCGGCTCACCGAGTTCGCAGGCTAGCTCGACATAGCGTTCGCCGGGATCCTGGCCGGTGCGCGCGGTGATCTCGGCGGCCAGCAGCGCCGGCACGATCCCATCCTTGTCGGTCGTCCAGACCGTGCCGTCCCGGCGACTGAACGAGGCGCCGGCGCTTTCCTCTCCGCCGAAGCCGAGTGCGCTGTCGAGCAGGCCGTCGACGAACCACTTGAAGCCGACCGGAACCTCATAAAGCTTGCGACCGAGACTGGCTGCCACACGGTCGATCAGTGTGCTGCTGACGATGCTCTTGCCGACAGCCGCCTTACCGTTCCAGTGCGGGCGATTGCGGAACAGGTAGTCGATCGCGACACTCAGATAGTGGTTGGCCGGCAGCAACCCTGCGCTCGGCGTCACGACACCGTGGCGGTCATAGTCGGTGTCGCAAGCGAACGCGACGTCGAAGCGGTCCTTCATGCCGATCAGCCGCTGCATGGCATAGGACGACGACGGGTCCATACGGATCTTGCCGTCCCAGTCCAAAGTCATGAAGCCAAAGGCCGGATCGACTTCGTCGCTGACCACGGTGAGATCGAGCCGATGGCGTTCGGCGATCCGCGCCCAATAATGTACGCCCGCGCCGCCGAGCGGATCGACGCCCATCCGGACGCCGGCGGCGCGGATGGCTTCGAGGTCGAGCACGCTGCCAAGATCGTCGACATAGGCGCCGAGAAAATCGTGTTCATGCGTCGTGCCGGCACGACACGCCTGCGCGAATGGAGCGCGCCGCACGGCCTTCAGACCATCTTCGAGCAGCGCATTGGCGCGTTTTTCGACCCAGCCGGTAATGTCGGTGTCGGCGGGGCCGCCGTTCGGCGGATTATACTTGAAGCCGCCACTTTCGGGCGGATTGTGCGATGGCGTGACGACGATGCCGTCGGCGAGGCCCGTGGTGCGGCCAAGGTTGTAGACCAGGATCGCGTGCGAGATCGCGGGCGTCGGCGTGTACTCGCCGCGCGATGCGATCATCGTCTCCACGCCGTTGGCGGCCAGCACCTCCAGCGCGCTCTCCAACGCCGGCTGCGACAGCGCATGCGTGTCGATACCCATAAACAGCGGGCCATCG
>CAYQVL010000194.1:0-4320 GCA_964420825.1 uncultured Sphingomonadaceae bacterium | reverse complement strand
ATCAACCGGACCTTTTCCCGGTTCTGGATGCCGAGCCCGTACCCGATCGGCGCGCCGAGCGGCATGATCGCCACCGCGCCGGCATCTTCCAGCTGTTTCGCTCCGATCGGATCATCGACACAATAGACCATCGGCTTGAACCCTTCCTTCGCGAGCACCTCGGTCGCCTCAAGCGTCTCCCGCATATTCGGATAGAGCGTCTTTGCTTCGCCGAGCACTTCCAGCTTGACCAGATCCCAGCCGCCAGCCTCGCGCGCCAGCCGCAGCGTGCGGATCGCGTCATCGGCGTTGAAGCAACCAGCGGTGTTCGGCAAATAGGTGATTTTCTTGGGATCGATGAAGTCGGTAAGCATCGGCGCGTTGGGATCGGAGACATTGACGCGGCGCACCGCGACGGTGACGATTTCGGCACCCGAGGCGTCGAGCGCGGCAGCGTTCTCGGCAAAATCTCTGTATTTGCCCGTGCCGACGATGAGCCGCGACTGAAACGTCCGGCCCGCCACGCTCCAACGGTCGATGTTCGGCTTCGGCGCGCCTCCCCCAACAAAATGAACGATTTCGAGTTCGTCGCCATCCTCGACGCAGATATTGCCGAGCGTCGAGCGCGCCACGACCTCAAGATTGCGTTCGACGGCCACCTTGGCGGGATCGAGCCCTAATTCGTCGCTCGCCAGCGCAGCGAGGGTAAGCCCCCGGTGGACGCGCCGGTGCTCGCCATTGACGCGGATCGAAATGGTGCCGTCGCTCGTCATCGGTTGATCTTGCCTTTGCGCATCGTGGAACTGCCTATATGTGTGCGGCCTCGTACTCGGCAACCGGAAGCCTCAATATATGGCGCAAACGCCTTTAATCTACGTCCTCAACGGACCCAATCTCAACCTGCTCGGGGCGCGCGAACCCGAGATTTACGGGAGCGACACCCTCGACGATATCGCCGGGCGGCTAGAAGATCAGGCGCGCGAAGCCGGTGCCGATGTCGAGGTGCGCCAGTCGAACCATGAAGGGCATCTGATCGACTGGATGCACGAGGCCCAGGCCGAAGGCGCCAAGGCAATCCTGCTCAACGCAGCAGGGCTCACCCATTCTTCGGTGGCATTGCACGATGCAATTCTGGCAATTGCGGTGCCCGTCATCGAGGTGCATCTGTCCAATCCGCTTGCGCGCGAGGATTTCCGGCATAAGAGCTTGGTCGGACAAGTGGCCTATGGAACCGTATCGGGTTTCGGCGCACTATCATATCAACTGGCGCTGGACGCGGCGCTCAAGCTTTGAGTAGAAGCGCCGGCGTGCGCTGCAGTGCGCGCCGGTACCAGGAAAAGGGTTCGCTATGACCACCGACAAGAGCGCCGGCGACGGCGCTATACAGGTCGATACAGCATTGATTCGCCAGCTCGCCGAGCTACTCGACGAGACCCAACTTTCCGAGATTGAGATCGAGGACAACGGCCGGCGCATTCGCGTTGCGCGCGGAACCGGAACGGCTGCGGTTGCGCTGCCCGGACCGGCGGCCCCCGCACCCGCCGCTGCGGCGCCATTGGCTGGAACCGCGCTGGCGCCGGCTCCCGCCAATCATCCCGGTATGGTCAAATCGCCGATGGTGGGCACCGTCTATCTTTCGTCGGAGCCCGGCGCGCCGCAATTCGCCAGCGTCGGTGACACGGTCGCGGCTGGCGATACGCTGGTTATCATCGAGGCGATGAAGGTGATGAATCCGATCCTCGCGCCGAAATCGGGCAAGGTCACGGCGCTGCTCGTCGAGAATGCCGAGCCCGTGGAGTTCGATCAACCGCTGCTGATCCTCGAATAGGGGCGGCAGGTGACGATCGAAAAGATTCTGATCGCCAATCGCGGCGAGATTGCGCTCCGCATCCATCGCGCGTGCCATGAAATGGGCATCAAGACGGTCGCGGTTCATTCGACAGCCGACGCCGACGCCAAACACGTCAAACTGGCCGACGAAGCAATCTGCATCGGTCCGCCAGCCGCCAGCGAGAGCTATCTCAACATCCCCAATATCATCTCAGCGGCCGAGATCAGCCATGCCGACGCGATCCACCCCGGCTACGGATTTCTTTCGGAAAACGAGAAATTCGCGACGATTGTCGAAGATCACAACATCATCTGGATAGGCCCGAAGCCCGAACATATTCGGGTGATGGGCGACAAAGTCGAGGCCAAGAAGACCGCCGGCGTGCTCGGCCTGCCGCTCGTGCCTGGTTCGCCGGGAGCGGTACGCGAAATCAGCGAAGCCAAGCGCATCGCCGCCGAGATCGGCTATCCGGTGATCGTCAAGGCGGCGGCGGGCGGTGGCGGACGCGGCATGAAGGTCGTGCCCGACGCAAGTCAGCTCGAAACGCTGATCAAGCAAGCCGGAACCGAAGCCAAATCGGCCTTTGGCGACGACACCGTCTATCTCGAGAAATATCTCGGCGACCCGCGCCATATCGAGTTCCAAGTTTTCGGTGATGGCAATGGCAATGCTATCCATCTCGGCGAGCGCGATTGTTCGCTCCAGCGCCGTCATCAGAAAGTCCTCGAAGAGGCGCCTTCGCCGGTGATCAGCCCCGGCGAACGTGAACGGATGGGCGCGACGGTCGCCAAGGCGATGGCCGACATGGGCTATCGCGGTGCCGGGACGATCGAATTTCTGTACGAAGATGGCCGCTTCTACTTCATCGAAATGAACACTCGGATCCAGGTCGAACATCCAGTAACCGAAATGATCACCGGGATCGACCTTGTCCGCGAGCAGATATGCATCGCCGCCGGCCAGCCCCTTTCGGTGACGCAGGACGAGGTGCGCTTTCAGGGCCACGCCATCGAGTGCCGGATCAATGCCGAAGACCCGCGAACCTTCGCGCCCTCGCCGGGCAAAGTGATCAGCTACCATCCGGCCGGCGGCATGCACGTCCGCGTCGATAGCGGACTTTATTCGGGCTATTCGGTGCCGCCCTATTATGATTCGATGATTGCTAAACTGATCGTCTACGGCACCAACCGCGAGCGCTGTATCATGCGGCTACGCCGCGCGCTCGAAGAAATGATCATCGACGGCGTCAACACGACGATTCCGCTGCACAGAGCGTTGCTCGACGACCCGGAATTCCTCGCCGGAGACTATACGATCAAATGGCTCGAGCAATGGCTCGCGCGCAAAGCCGCTGGCGACGCCGAAGAATAATCATGTCCGGTGATCTCAAACCGATGCTGGCCGAAGAGGAACACGGCTTCGCGACGATCGCCATGGGCGAGGGCTGGCCACAGGAGCTCGTGCCGGTCGCGACCTTCGCCGAGGCCGAGGGCGCCAGCGTTATTGCGCTCGCGGCAGTCCGCGAAGGGTTCGGGCTCGATCATCAAGCGGGCTGGGCAAAAATCACTTTAGGCGTTAACAGCGCGCTCGACATGGTCGGCCTCACCGCGAAAGTCGCGGCGGCGCTTGCCGAAAAGGGCATCAGCGCCAATATAGTGGCGGCCTATCACCATGATCACGTCTTCGTCCCTTGGACGCGACGTGACGAGGCGGTGGCGATCCTCGAAATGCTGTCGAGTACATAGGAGTTACAGGTTCGATGCAGGCGATTATCTACCACAATCCCCGGTGCGGCACATCGCGCAAAACGCTGGAGATTCTGGAAAAGGCACCAGCCATCGCGGTTCGTGTCGTCGATTATATGAACGATACGCCGAGCAAGAAAAAGCTCGCCGAGCTTTATAAGCGCGCCGGCATCACACCCCGCGATGGGCTCCGCAGCAAGGAACCGCTCGCCAAGGAGCTCGGATTGAACGATCCCGACGTCAGCGACAGCGCGATCCTCGACGCGATGGTCAAACATCCGATCCTGATCAATCGGCCGATCGTCGAAACCGCCAAGGGCGTGCGATTGTGCCGGCCGCAGGATCTGGTGAAGGAAATTATCTGACCCAGCGCCGCCGGCGCCTGATATGCAAGCGAAGCAAACGACGGCAACGAAGCCAATGAGACGAAGGCCGAATCGCGGGTTGCGCTGTCCCGTTCCGGGATCGCGCGACAAAGCGGTTTGGCACGCCAGCACAGCGCCGTTAAGCGGAGCACATGGTGGTCATCGGAGTCTACAGCATCAAGGGCGGGGTCGGAAAAACAACGCTCGCCGTCAACCTGGCCTGGTGCGCGGCCGCCTTGTCGTCGCGGCGGACGCTGCTTTGGGATATCGATCCGCAATCCGCGGCAAGCTTCCTGATCGGCAGTGACACGCCGCCCAAATCTGAAGCCGAGGCCGTTTATCGCGAACGCATTCGGCCCCGCAAGCTAATCCAGCAGACGGCTACCGACAGGCTCGCCCT
>CAYQVL010000193.1:0-4321 GCA_964420825.1 uncultured Sphingomonadaceae bacterium | reverse complement strand
AATGAAATCGCCGCTGCTCGCAAGTGGATCGAAGGCATTGTCGAGGAAGCGGAAGTCGGCAAAATCTATGACGGCAAGGTCGTCAACATCGTCGATTTCGGCGCGTTCGTGAATTTCATGGGGCAAAAGGACGGTCTCGTCCACGTCTCCGAAATCAGGAATGAGCGCGTCGAGAAGGTTTCCGACGAGCTCTCCGAAGGCCAGGAAGTGAAGGTCAAGGTGCTCGAGATCGATCCGCGCGGCAAGGTCCGCCTGTCGATGCGCGTCGTCGACCAGGAAAGCGGCGAAGAACTCGAAGACACGCGCCCGGCGCGCGAACCGCGTAGCGGCGGCGGCCGTGGCCCCGGCGGCGACCGCGGCGGCGGCGGCGGCGATCGCGGCGCCCGTGGACGCGGCCCGCGTCGCGATCGCGGCGAGTCGAGTGACGAAAAGCCCAGCGAAGAGCTGCCGGCGTTCATCACCAAGGACTAGGCTTGCTGCCATAAACAAAGGGAAGGGGCCCGTTCGCGGGCCCCTTTTTTGTGGAATCGCCGGTCAGGACAATCGCCGGGGCGAAGCCGGGCGGCGTTCGGCAACTTGGTTAATCTCCATCAAGCTGCTATATTCGCGGCGGTTTGGGATTCCCTGCCCGCGACCGGAAGGGGGTCAAGCGGTGCATGCTCTTTTCGCGGCCATGCGCGGCGCTCCGGATATTGAGGCTTTGTGGAGGATCCTTTCGGCCTATTTTTCCGAGCGCGGCATTACACGGCTGACCGCGGTTCACCTGCCGCCCGCCGGTGTGCCCGATGACGAGCCGGCGCTCGTTCACATCCAAGGTTATCCCAAGGAATGGATCGCCGGCTATCTGAAGCGCCGCAAGCATGACCCCATTCCGGTGCACGTTCGCAACCATCCCACGCCGTTTCGTTGGGCCGAGATCGGCAAGTTGCGCAAACTGACCCCCGAGCAGAAGGAATTGCTCGCTTATTGCAAATCCATCGACGTGATCAATGGCGTCGCGATACCGGTTTTCGGTCCCAATGGCCGCAATGGCTATATCGGCATCGGGCTTTCCGAGGATCAGGACGATATTTCGGACGCGCAACTCGGCGAATATCAGATCGTCGCCCAGATCGCGCACCAGCGGTTGTGCGAGATGATGGCGCCAAGCGACTGCGAGCGGATCAAGCTTTCGCCGCGCCAAAAGGAAATCCTCGAATGGGTCGCGCGCGGCAAAAGCAACACCAGTATCGCCGAGATACTCGGCATATCGGCCGACACCGTCGATACGCATTTGCGGCGGACCTATGACAAGCTCGATGTCACCGATCGCGTGCGCGCCGCCATCCGTGGCATCGGCTGTGGACTGATCGACCCATAAGCGGCGGAACCGTAACGATTTTGTCCCGCAATCGCGCGACGTGCGCCCGGCGGCGATCATGCCTAATTAAGGCCCAACATTGCGAAGCTGCGGCTTTCCAAGAGAAACCGCGACCTTTCAAGAAAAATCCAATGATCGGACGGCTTGGCGCACGCCGCGCCCGGACTAGCCCAAATCAGCATCGCGCGGGAACATTCGCGCGTCGCTCAATCGTTGGTTGCGCAGAAGGATATATTGATGGACGGAAACGCACGACCCAAAAGCGATGCGCGCGACCTTGACATTCCGGCAATCTCGCCCGGCAATGACGATAGGGGCGTGGATATTGCGGCGAACAAGCGCGATGCAGCGAGCATGGCGAGCTACCTTCACGAACTCGGGCGGCTCAAGAAGCTCCACCTCAGCGACGCGCTGTTCGCCAACCCGGCGCTCGATGTGCTGCTGACGCTCTATATCGCCGATCAGGAGAATTTGACGCCGCCGGTCGCCAGCCTCAGCGTCGCCAATCACATGACCGCAAACGAATGCGACACCGTGCTCGACCAGCTCGTCGAACGCGGGCTTGCGCGCTGGCATGCGATGAACGGCGTGTCGGGCATACGTATCGCGCAGATTACCGAAATGGCACGAATCCGCCTCGACAGCCTGCTGCGCCGCGTGGCCGCGCTATAGCCTGAGCGTTTCAAGCCGGCGCGCGGGCTCGCTTCGCCGCGGTTCAGACCCGGTTCAACCGCTAAATTTATGATACGGCTTCGATAACAGCCGGCGCCTTTTGCTCCGGCTCAGGAGTCCGCCATGTCCGTTTTTGCATTCAAGACACCCGCGCTGCTGCTCGGCTGCGCCTTCGGTCTGGCCGCCTGCACCTATCCCGGCAGCGGCTATGGCGACGGCTATGGCGACGGCTATGGCGAGTATGACTATCCCGACGAATGTTACGACAAGGACGGTTATCTCTACGAGGATTGCAAGAACGCAGGCTATGTCGCGCAGCAGGGTTATGGCTATTACGACGACGGCTACAATAATGGTTACGGTTCCAATGGCTGGTACAACGGCTATTATTACCCAGGCTATTCGGTCTATATTTACGACCGTCAGGGCCATCGACACGACTGGGACGATAACCACCGGCGCCATTGGGAAGGACGCCGGGGGCAAAGACGCGCGCATCGGCGCGACAGCTATCGCGACGGCTATCGCGACGGTAACGCCAACTATCGCGACCAGCGGCGATCGGGGCACAATGATCGGGATTGGCGCGGCAATGCGCCGGGTTCGCCCAGCGCCGCCGATGACGGAAGACGCGGCAGACAAGGAGCGGGACGCACCGATAGCCGCCCGATCGTAACGCCGGTTCCGGCCAATCCGGGCCGCCGCGACGGCAGGCGCAGCAATGCCGCGCCGGTAAATACACCGCTTCCGGCGCGTCCGCGCCTGCAAGGCAACGGGCGCGGAAATGCCGCGCCGGTAAACACGCCATTACCGGCGGCGGCGGGGAGACGCCCGAACGCCGCGCCGACGCAGCGTCCGCAGCCCGATCCGGTAGCGGCTCCCGAAACGCCGGAAGCGGCGCCGCCGGCCCGGCCGGCGCGCAATCGCTCCGAGGGACCCCGCCGCCAACCCGATTAACGCTCTTTTACGAGCCGTTTACCATCAAAATCGCGCCAAATCGTGATGTCAGTCACTTCCGATTCATCTCGACTCGTCGATAATAAAGCACGTTCCATCGACGGAACGATGAGGAGATGACAGATGTATCACGACCAAAAGGCCTTCAGTCCGGCGCAGATGGGATATCGCATCGTCTTTCGGATGGGCGAACCCAACCGCTGCCCCGGATGCGGGCAATCGCACTGGATCGTCGGCCGGGCGAGCGCCGAATGCGCCTTTTGCGGGACTGCGGTTCCGCTCGAAGGCGGACGCAGCATCGGCAGCGGCCTGTTCAACAGTCGCGGCGCGACAGACGTTTTCGCGCCGCTCGCCGCCTGACCCCGGCGGTCCGCCGAACGGGCCGCGACTGTTTCGAAAGCCCTGCTTAACCGGCAGGCGCTATAGGATGCCCCGCGTGTGGCCCGGCTCTCGGGCCCGGCGCGAACGACGAGGGCTCTATGGACAAGTTTCTGTTGATCGCCGGAGCAGCTCTGCTCGGCTTCGCGATATTGGGCAGCAACGGCGGCGAGCCCGCCATGACCGTCCTCGCCGATGCCGCACCCTCACCAAATCAACCAGCCACCGCCGCTGACGCGGGCAATGGCGCCGCCAGCTTTACCGCGACGCGCGCGCCCGACGGGCATTTCTATGCCGACGTCCGCATCAACGGCGCGACGACGCGGATGCTCGTCGATACCGGGGCGAGCTCGGTCGTGCTCAATCGCGGCGACGCGCAACGCGCCGGTCTCTCGGCGCGGCGCGGCGAATTTTCGGTGACCGCGCAGACCGCCGGCGGCGATATCGCGCTCAAGCCGGTGACCATCGACCGCATCGCGCTCGGCAACGTCGCCAGCCGCAACGTGCCCGCGCTGATCGCCGAGGACGATCTACCGGTGTCGCTGCTCGGCCAGAGCTTTCTTCAGCGCGTCGGCAGCGTCGAGATCAGCGGCGACCGGATGACCTTACGCTAATCCCCGTTCCAGCCGGCTGTGCGATCGACCGCCGCCGCCCGCGCATATCGCCGATGAAAATCCCTTCATTGCGAGGGCCGCAGGCGCGCGGCAAGCCCGCGTGGCGCGCATAGCCCAAGATTGCTTCGCCATGGCCGCAATGACAGGATTTGCATCCGCGACGGGCTGCCTGCCTAACCCGCGATCCAGCGGCCGCTCCGACGATATTCGGGACGGACCTGCGAATCGGGCAAGGCGTCTTCGCGCGGCCGGCTGACCGGGAGATTGTCGGGCTCGGCGGCAACCGGCTGCGCGGCTTCGCGCAGCGCGACGGGCGCGGGCGGGAGAGTGTTCGCGGGTT
>CAYQVL010000192.1:0-4328 GCA_964420825.1 uncultured Sphingomonadaceae bacterium | reverse complement strand
GTTACACTACGCTCTCCAACCCAGAATAGCCCGTCTGATGAATAATTCGGGCTAGAGCGCCGGAATCTCCCACACCGTCGCCACGGGCGCCGCGCGGAAGCGGTCGCGGCTTATCCCTGCGGCGTCGAGCTCTTCGCCGAGCAATCGGCCGGGCGTCTCATAGGCTTCCCAGCTGAGCCGAAATGTCCCCCAATGAATGCCGAGCGCCTGCGCCGCGCCAAGGCCCTCGAACACGCGCACCGCGTGGATCGGGCCGATATGGTTGCTGCTCCAGTCCTGGCCGTTTTCGAAGCGGAAGGCGCCGATCGGGATCAGCGCGAGCCGGACCGGCCCATAGGCGGCGGCCTCCTCGGGCCATTGCATATCGCCGGGGCCGGTATCGCCGGCGAAGAAGATATTGCCCGCCGGCGTCGTCACGACGAAGCTCGCCCACAAGGCGCGGTTGCGGTCGGTGCCCCAACGCGCGCCCCAATGGTGGTTGCGCGTGACGATCACCGATACCTCGGGCGTCACCGCCACCCGCTCGCCCCAGTCGCGCGCCACCGCCCGCGCCCCGGCCTGCGCGATGATCGTGTCGTTGCCGAGGCTGGTGACGATCAGCGGTTTATCGCGCTCCCAGATCCGGCGCAGCGTCGGGAGGTCGAGATGGTCGTAATGGTTATGGCTGACGAGCACGAGGTCGATCGGCGGCAGCTCTTCAAAGGCGATACCCGGTTCGCTCGTCCTGCGCGGCCCCAGAGGCGGGAAGGGTGAGGGATAGTCCGACCATATCGGATCGGTGAGGATGTTGAGACCCTGCGTCTGGATGAGCACGGTCGCATGACCGACCCAGGTCGCGATCATGCGGTCGCCGGCGACGCGCTCAGCGGGTATTGCCCGGGTGATCGCCACATGATCGGGCCAGGCGGGGCGGTCGTCGCCGGTCAGAAAGCGCCAGATAAAGCCCGAACGGTTGCTGCCGCCGACCTCGCTCGTCGGGTCACCAATCCATTCGCCTTCGCCCTCGTCGGGATTGAAGAAGCGCTCGCCGTCGAAATGCGCACTCGGCGGCCCGTCATAATAGATGCGATCGAGAAAGGGCGGAATGAGTATCGGCAGCAGCAGTAAAAGAATGAACAGCCAGAGCAGGACGCTGCCGAAGAATTTAAGGACGCGCTGGATCACGGGACGGACCTTGCTGGATAGAGATGTGCTCTTGCGCAGGCAGGAGCCCAGGGCGGTTGGCGGTATCGCTTTTGGCTCTGGGCTCCTGCTTTCGCAGGAGCACGCGAATGACTATGCTTGCGCCATGTCGCCGATCCGGTCTCTAGTCGCAACCCTTCTCCTGCTGCTGCCGTTCGCGGCGGCCGCCGAACCGCCCGAGGCCGATCCCGTGATCGGCTGGGCGCGCGTCGAGTTCGACGCCAATGGCATCACCCGTGCCGAGGCGGGCGGCTATGCCGATCTCGCAACCCTCCGCGAAATGACTGTCGACGATCCGGTGCGCGTCGCCAGCGTCTCGAAGCTCGTCGTCGCCTTGGGCGTGCTGCGGCTCGCCGAAGCCGGGGCGCTCGATCTCGATGAAGACGTTTCGACCTATCTCGGCTGGAACCTGCGCAACCCGGCCTTCCCTGACGCCCCTATCACGCTCCGCCAATTGCTCGGCCACCGCTCGGGCATCCGTGACGACGCCGGTTACGCGCTGCCGCTCGACGCCGATCTCGAAACATGGCTGACACAGGAGGGCGCGTGGAACGCCGAGCATGAACCGGGCGAATGGTTTTCCTACGCCAATCTGAACTTTCCGGTCGTCGCAGCCGTCATGGAAGGCGCGACCGGCGAGCGCTTCGACCGGATCATGCAGGTGCAGGTCTTCGAGCCATTGGACCTCGACGCCTGCTTCAACTGGACGACATGCAGCGAAGACGCCCGCGCCCGCGCCGTCGTGCTTTACGAGCCCGACGGCACCGCGATCCGCGACACGCAGGATTTTATCGCGGCTGGTTGTCCGGCAACGCGTGCGAGCGACGGCAGCTGCGATCTTTCGACCTATGTGCTGGCGCGCAACGGAGCGGCTTTCTCGCCGCAGGGTGGCTTGCGGATATCGGCGCGGGATTTGGCGCGGATTGGCGTCTTTTTCTATCGCCAGGGCGCGGCGCTATTCGAATTTCTCCCGCTCCGGCCTGACGGCGCGACCATCATACCGCCGTCATATCCCGGCTTCACGGCAAATGACGATAGCGAAGGAGGGCTGTATTGCCAGTACGAGATCGCATTGCAGATTTTGCCAACGCCCATTGAAGGTTGCCACGACGATCTGTTCGGAAACCTTTACGCCATTGAAATGTGGCGCCCGTCTTATGAGGGGCATTCCGGCGAGGCATATGGTTTGCGCTCGGGAATTTGGCTCGGGCCGGAGGATATCGGCGACATAAACGGAAATTGGGGCGTCGCCTATTTCGCCACCGGCCTGCCCGAGGAAGGCGGTCTTCCTGGGAATTCCGCCTTTACGGCGATCGAGGAGCGGCTGGCGCAGGGACTGCCGGTCGAAACGGTGGTGCCCGAGGGGGCGACGGATGAGTGACGCGCAAAAAATCCTCCCCGGTACGGGGAGGTGGCAGCCCGTAGGGCTGACGGAGGGGGCCCAGCCACACAGCGCAGCGCGTGTGGCGGGCCCCCTCCACCGCTTCGCGGTCTCCCTCCCGTGCCGGGGAGGATTTAGATGACCCCCGCCACTCTCACTACCTATCGCGACACGCTCACAACCCTGCGCGCCAAACTCGCCCGCGAGGACGAGAGCGCCGCCGCCTGGCGCAAGCCCGTCGAACTCGATCAGCAATCGGTCGGCCGCCTGTCGCGGATGGATGCGATGCAGCAGCAGGCGATGGCGGATGCCGAGGGGCGCCGCCGCAAGGCCGATATCGCGCGTATCGATGCCGCGCTGGTACGTATCGAGGAGGGCGAGTTCGGTTGGTGCCTGAGCTGCGGCGAGGCGATCGCGCCGGCGCGTCTCGAGGTCGATCCGATGGCCGCGCAGTGCATCGGTTGCGCGGCATGAGCGAGCGCTAACGCCGGTTCATCTGGCTGAGTACCAAATAACCGCCCGCGTTGAACGCGGTGTAAAGGCCGTAGATGAAAAGCACCATCGCGCTGCCCGCGCGCGCGAACCACAGCGCCGCGACGAGAAACACATATTCGAGCGCATAGCTGCCCCAGCGCCCGCCGATGCGCCGCATCGCCGCAGCGAGCTCGGTGAACACCGGACCGCGCCCTTCGAGTACCGCTCGGTGGAGCGCGAAATTGGCGACTCCCATGACGAAAACGAGCCAGGTCATGGCGCGCAGCTTATCATCGAACGCGCGCGCGCGTTAGCCCTTGGGCTTGGTCGGCGATCGTCGGGAAGCGCAACGTTGCAACGAAGGTAATGGTTCGACCCGCGCATGCCGGACTATGCGCTGCATTTGCCCTTCTCGCCGAAAATTTTTTTGTTCGTGCTTCGTTCCCTTGCCTTTTTTCAACGCCAGCTTGGCCCGCGCGTCGCTGCGGATGCGAAGGCTGGGCGCGGCGATGAGTCGAGTCGGATTTGCGACGAACTGAGTGGGTAGGATGGGGTTAACCCTCTTGTGCCTCTCATCGCGTTGAGCCACTATCACTAGTGGTTCGCAATGGGGGTGGCCCAACGGATAGTGGTTTTGCTGCACTGCGGTGCGCGGTTTTCGTCCGTTTCGTCCGTCTGGAGCGCGGCGGGTGTGGATATCGGGGACAATCCCGAATTAGTTTCCACCGCCATGCCAAAGGCGTCTAGTGATGGGCTCCCCGAATCGAACGAAGTGAGAACAAGCGCGATAATCGGGCGCTTTATGGTATAAGGGGAGCAACGATGGATTTGGCAGGTAGCGGTGAAATGTCGGCAAGCGATCTGATGGATGCTCCGGAGACGGACAAAGCGGTCGATATGAACGACAGCAAGGCGATCAGGCCGCAGCCCTATCCGATCGAGGTCGATCACGGCCGCGACGATCTGCTGACCGATTTCGGCAAGGAAACGCTCAAGGATCGCTATCTGCTGCCCGGCGAGGGGTTCCAGGATCTCTTCGTCCGCGTCGCATCGGCCTATGCCGACGACGCCGCCCATGCCCAGCGGCTCTACGACTATATTTCGAAGCTCTGGTTCATGCCCGCGACGCCGGTGCTGTCGAACGGCGGCACCGGGCGCGGCCTGCCGATCAGCTGCTATTTGAACAGCGTGTCGGACAGCCTCGAAGGCATTGTCGGCACGTGGAACGAGAATGTCTGGCTCGCCTCGCGCGGCGGCGGCATCGGCACCTATTGGGGCAGCGTGCGCGGCA
>CAYQVL010000191.1:2572-4334 GCA_964420825.1 uncultured Sphingomonadaceae bacterium | reverse complement strand
CAAACCGCTCGACAGTCTGTTCGCTTCGATCGATCCCGAGCCGATCGGATCGGCGTCGATCGCGCAGGTCCACCGGGCCGTGACCAGCGAAGGCAGGACCGTCGCGGTCAAGGTGTTGCGCCCCAATATCGAGAAGGAAGTCGCCCAGGCGATCGAAACCTATGAATGGGCCGCGGCGCAGGTCGAGGCGATGGGCGGCGAACTCGCGCGCTTGCGGCCGCGGCTCGTAGTCGAAACCTTCAAGCGCTGGACGGCGCGCGAGCTCGATCTGCGACGCGAAGCCGCCTCGGCGAGCGAACTCGCCGTCGGCATGGAAGCCGAACCCGATTTCATCGTCCCCGGTATCGACTGGCAACGCACCGCGGGGCGGGCGATGACGCTCGACTGGGTCGATGGCATCAAAATTTCGGAGCGCGAAGCGTTGATCGCCGCAGGTCACGACACCCAGAAGATCGCCGCGACGCTGGTCCGCGCCTTTCTGCGCCAGGCGATTTCCGAAGGCTTCTTCCATGCCGATCTCCACCAGGGCAATCTGTTCGTCTGTGCCGACGGCAAGATCGCGGCGATCGACTTCGGTATCATGGGACGGATCGACCGACGCGCGCGGCTCTGGCTCGCCGAAATTCTCTACGGGCTGATCACCGGCAATTATAGGCGCGTCGCCGAAATTCATTTCGAGGCGGGCTATGTGCCGCCGCACCACAATATGGCCGAGTTCGCGACCGCGTTGCGCGCCGTCGGCGAACCGATGCGCGGGCTGCCGGTCAAGGAGATCTCGATCGGCCAGATGCTCGACGGACTGTTTACCATCACCCGCGATTTCGACATGCCGACCCAGCCGCACCTGCTGTTGCTGCAAAAGACCATGGTGATGATCGAGGGCGTCGCGACGAGCCTCGATCCCGATATCAACATGTGGGATACCGCCAAGCCCTTTGTCGGCGAATGGCTGCGTAGCGAACTCGGCCCCGAAGCCGCGCTCGCCGACCGTCTGCGCGAAGATATCGCGACGCTGCTCAGGCTCCCCGAGCTGGTCCGGCGACTCGAGGCCGAACTTCCCCAACGCGGCGGCGCCCCGCCATCGCCTCCGCTCCGCCATATCGAGGTCGTCAGGATCGGCAATGGATGGAAATATACAGCAACGGCGCTGGCCGCCTTTGCTCTCGGCGCGCTGGGAGTCTGGGCGGGAACGCAATTGTGAACCCGAGCGGACTCAATCGGCCCAGCTTGATTGAGCAAAATCCAGCGCGAGTTGAATCGCCGTTTCAGCCCTTTGCACCCCTAGCCGAGAGGGTCGAAAAATCGCGCGCCTTCATTCGCGATGACCGCGAGCGGGCCATGTTCGACCGCGCCGTAGAGGAGATTGACCCCGCATCGTACAAGTCGATCCAGGACAAATATCTCTTCTGCGCTGCCGACGTGCCATGGAATGGTTTTATCAAATATCTGGATGTGGCGGCATGGTTTCGTCAGCACGTTCGGATTGCCCGTTTTCTTGACCTCGACCGGCGCCAGACGTGCACCATTTTCGATATCGGTTCAGGTGGCGGAGAATTTCTGGCGGTCGCCAAGGCACTCGGCCACCAGGTCCTCGCTTTCGACCGCCCCGAGCCCGCTCTATACGGCGATCTTGTCCAACTCTTCGGCATCGAGCGCATCGAAGGAAGCATCATCTTGGGGGAGGCGCTGCCGCCGGCAATAAACCGCTTCGACACCATCACCATCAATTGCCAGTCTTTCGATGAACTGCATGCCACTTTCT
>CAYQVL010000191.1:0-2562 GCA_964420825.1 uncultured Sphingomonadaceae bacterium | reverse complement strand
TTGAATTCCATGGTCGAGGCGCTTTGCCGTCGCCTTGGCCGGAGCATGCGTAAATGGCTCAGAGGCAGGAATATTCCCAAGCCTCGTGAAATTTGGAGTGTCAAAGAATGGGCGAGTTTTCTTGAATATCTCGCCGCTGAACATCTCAATTATCCCGGTGAAATTTTTATCGGACTCAACAAAAACGCCGGCCCGCCAGGCCAAAAGGATTTTCTCTGGCCGCTCATCGATCTGCTCGGGGCGCACGGAGCTCACATCGATGAGGCTCCACGCAAAATCCGCTTAATGCTTGACGAACCGCTTCGCTTCGGAGAAATCGCCGCTCCGCCCTGGCGGTCGTTGAGCCGTCGTAAAAACTAAGAAACCAGAAGCATATAGATGAGCACCGTAGCCGCGCGCCTGCGCAATATTTTCGGCCGGAAGGCCCGTCGGCCGAGACCCGATGATGACGGCGTTACCTATCGACCCTTGCTCCCCTATCAGGAGCGGATCGATGCCTGGCGCACGGTTCTCGACGACGACGACCGGCGGCGCGCCATTTACGATCATGTCGCGGCCTCGGTCGATCCGGAGGCGTTCGCCGCGCTGCAGGAGGCTTATCGCGACGAAGTGCTCGCCGCCGATATGCTGGCACCGACCAAATATCTCGACCTCGCACCCTGGTTCATGATCCACTCGCGGATAGCAAGAGTGCTCGATCTCGATAGACGTCCGCCCTGTTCGATCCTCGATATCGGCGCCGGCGGCGGGCAATTTCTCGCCATCGCGAAATCCTACGGGCACAAGGTAGTCGCTTTCGATCAGCCGCATCCGCAAGTCTACCGCGACCTGCTCGCCCTGTTCGACATCCCGCGCGTCGATGGTTCGATCAAGCTTGGCGAACCGCTCCCCGCCTCCATTGACCGCTTCGACCTGATCGTCATCAACGGTCAGGTGTTCGACGTCTATTTCAAACCCTATCGGCGCTGGGAAACGCCCGAATGGGCAAGCTTTCTGGAATATCTCGCCGCCCGCCATCTCAACTTGCCCGGCCAATTGTTCATCGGACTGAACAAGTCCGCCGGCCCCACGTGGAGCGAGGACTATTATTGGCCGATCGTCGATCTCTGCCGCGAGCATGGCGCCGAGATCAATCGCAAGCGCGCGACGATCAACATGAAGTTGGCCGCGCCACTGCGCTTTCCCGATGTCGGCCATATCGACTGGCTCGATCACTAGCCCGCCTGACTCGACATTGGCGGCGCGAACCCGCACATCCACGGCTATGAACGGCAAGCGCATCCTGCTCGTCATCGGCGGCGGCATCGCAGCCTATAAGGCGTGCGAACTCGTCCGATTGATCCGCAAGGCGGGCGGCGGCGTGGCCTGTGTGCTGACCGAGGGCGGATTGCATTTCGTCACCCCGATGGCGCTCGCCGCGCTCTCCGAGAACAAAGTCTATACGACGCTTTGGGATCTCAAGAACGAGGTCGAGATGGGCCATATCCAGCTCAGCCGCGAAGCCGATCTCATCGTCGTCTGCCCGGCGACGGCCGGCCTGATCGCGAAGATGGCCGCGGGCATCGCAGACGATCTCGCGACGACCTTGCTGCTCGCCACCGACACGCCGGTAATCGCGGTGCCGGCAATGAACGTGCGGATGTGGGAACACGCCGCGACCCGGCGCAATGTCGCGCGGCTTCGCGACGACGGCATCTCCGTTATACAGCCCGACAAAGGCGATATGGCCTGCGGCGAATATGGCGAGGGCCGCCTGCCCGAACCCGACAGGGTATTTGCGGAGATGACCGCAATTCTGGACTCCCTTGGTCCTGAGCCGCTCGAAGCGCGCATTTCGGCGGAGATCGGCATTTCAACGGGCTCGGAGAGGCTGACGGGCAGACACATCATCGTCACCGCCGGGCCGACGCACGAACCGATCGATCCCGTGCGCTATATCGCCAATCGCTCGTCGGGGCGGCAGGGTTTTGCCATTGCGCAAGCGCTCGCCGATCTCGGCGCGAAAGTCTCGCTGATCGCCGGGCCGGTGACTCTCGACACGCCGCGCGGCGTCGCGCGGATCGATGTGGAGACGGCGCGCGAGATGCAGGACGCGGTCGCAAGCACCCTTCCCGCCGACGCGGCCATCCTCGTCGCCGCCGTCGCCGACTGGCGCGCCGAAGCGGCGCCGCGCAAGATCAAGAAAAACGGCGCCGAGACACCCGCGCTCAATCTCATCGAAAATCCCGACATTCTCGCCGGGCTCGCCAATGACCCGCGCCGCCCCGCCCTGCTCATCGGATTTGCCGCCGAAACCGACAATGTTCTCGATCACGCGCGCGCCAAGCGCGACCGCAAAAACTGCGACTGGATCGTCGCCAACGACGTATCGGGCGACGTCATGGGCGGCGCGCACAACACCGTCCACCTAGTCACCGATACCGGCGTCGAAAGCTGGGAACCAATGTCGAAGGCCGATGTCGCCCACAAACTCGCACAAAGGATTGCCGATGCCCTTGGCTGATATCGCCATTCGCCTCAAACGCCTGCCGCATGGCGAGGGCCTGCCGATGCCCGCCTATG
>CAYQVL010000190.1:0-4417 GCA_964420825.1 uncultured Sphingomonadaceae bacterium | reverse complement strand
CGCCGCCGTGGTGCCCATCTTCACCAGGCTCCACGAGCGCAGGATATATTCCTGGATCGACGCGCGGATCCACCACATCGCATAGGTGGCGAGGCGGAAGCCGCGGTCGGCCTCGAACTTCTTGACACCCTGCATGAGGCCGATGTTGCCTTCCGAAATCAGCTCGGAGACGGGCAGGCCATAGCCGCGATAGCCCATCGCGATCTTGGCGACGAGACGAAGATGCGAAGTGACGAGCTTTTGCGCAGCCTCGCGGTCCTCATGCTCTTCGAACCGCTTGGCGAGCATATATTCCTCTTCATAGGAGAGGATCGGAAATTTCTTGATTTCGGTGAGATAGCGGTTGAGGCTGACCTCGCCGCCAAGGGCCGGAATCGTGGCTACGGCTTTTGCCATATCGGTATCTAACTCCCTGTCGAACATTGCGGAACAAACCCCGCAAAACCTGACATTCCTTATACGCTCAATGCGCTGAACAGTTCCTGTATGTCGAGCGGTAATTCGCTTTCAAAGGTCAAAGCGTTACTTGTCGCCGGGTGAACGAAGCCGAGCCGGGCTGCGTGCAATGCCTGGCGATTGAAGCCCATATCTTCGAGAACCGCCCTATGGCCTTTTTTGGGCCGTCCGTAAAGCGGGTCGCCGATCAGCGAATGGCCGATATGCGCCATATGCACGCGAATCTGGTGGGTTCGTCCGGTTTCGAGCCGGCATTCAACCAGGCACGCCTCCTGGAGCGCGGAAATGCGGCGGTAATGGGTCACGGCGTGCTTGCCGCGCGGTGGCTGAACTACCGCCATCTTGTGCCGATTGTGCGGCGATCGCGCGAGATTCGTCTCGATCGTACCCTCGGATTCCTTAATAAGATCGGATACTATCGCTTTGTAAACACGATCGATACTGTGCGCTTCGAATTGCCTGGCCAAGCCTTCATGCGCCTTGTCGGTCTTCGCTGCGACGATCAGTCCCGACGTGCCCTTGTCGATCCGGTGGACGATGCCGGGCCGCGCGACGCCGCCGATCCCCGAAAGCTTGCCTGCGCAGTGATGGAGGAGCGCATTGACGAGCGTGCCATCGGCGTTGCCGGCCGCCGGATGAACGACGAGCCCCGCCTGCTTGTCGACGACGATCAAATAATCGTCCTCATAGACGATGTTGAGCGCGATATCCTGCGGCTTTGCATTGGCCGCAACGGGCTCGGGAAGGTCGATGGAAAAGAACTGACCGGCATTGACGCGCGCCTTGGCGTCGCGCGCGGCAAGCCCGCGTTTGCTGGTAACATGACCTGCCGCGATCAGCCGTTTGAGCCGTTCGCGCGACAATTCGGGCAACGCCGCGGCAAGCGCGCGATCAAAGCGCCAGCCATCGGCTTCGTCCGGAATTCTGGTGTGCAATATCGACATGGCCCCCGTTCCTGCGTAGCAAAATGGGAGTGACCGTCACAATATCAAGCGCGGCGCGGCAGCGGATCGAGGCGCATGCCGCGCAAAGCCCCGACGCCGAGATCTGCGGCCTGCTTTTCGGGTCGCCCAGCCATATTGCGGTGGCCGAACCGGCTGCCAATGTCGCGCCAGCTCCCGAGGTTCGCTTCGAGGTCGATCCGCGCGCCTTGTTCGCTGCGATCCGCGACGAGCGCAATGGCGGGCGGGCGGTGATCGGCAACTATCATTCGCATCCTCACGGTCCGGCGCGGCCCTCGCGTCACGACGCCGCAATGGCGCTCGATCGCGGGGCGCTTTGGCTGATTGTCGGGCAAGACGGGATGCGGCTGTGGCGGGTCGATGAACCGGGCATTTTCGAGCCTGTGGAGCTAGCCCTTGCAAGCGCGCGCGGCCATCGCCAATAGAAGGCCGCGCGCTGAAAACAGTGGAGATTGGGCGACAGATGGACGAAAAAAGCGTTGAATTTGCCAGTCTTTTAACTTCGCGCCTGTGCCACGATCTGCTCAGTCCGATCGGCGCGCTCAACAATGGTATCGAACTGCTCGCTGACGAACACGATCCCGAGATGCGCGCACGCTGTCTTGAGCTGCTTGCCGAAAGCGCCCGGACCTCGGCGACCAAGCTCAAATTCTTCCGGCTGGCGTTCGGTGCGGCGGGCGGTTTCGAGGACGAAATCGACACGCGCGAAGCCCGTACGGCGATCGAGGGCTTGATCGGAACCAGGGGCCGCGTTGAACTCGAATGGCTCGTTGACCAAAACTCGATGGCCAAGGCGAAGGTCAAGATCTTGCTCAACCTCGCGCTGATCGCAGCCGATGCACTGGTGCGCGGCGGCAGCCTGCTCGTCGGCGCCGAGCAGGGCGAAATCGTCGTTCGCGCGGAAGGCGAGAGGCTCGTCCTCGATCCCGAACTCAAGACCGCGCTGCTCGGCAAGACCAGCGCCGAAGCGCTGACTCCGCGCGCCGCTGCGGCATGGCTCGTCCATGTTCTGGTAAGCCAGGGCGGCGGCGAGGTGCAGGTTTCCGAACCCGAGGACAATATCCTGCTCTTCGGCGTGAGTTTTTCGCACTGACATAGATACACTGCATCTTAACCATAAGCCGTCATCAGGGCAGTTGAATGACTGTGGTGGTTAGGGCTTATGGACGATCTTCTCGCTGAATTCATTGCCGAAACGCGCGAGATGCTGGAAACCATCGGCGGCGAAATCGTTGCTTGGGAGGCCAATCCCGGCGACAGCGCGCGGCTCGACGAGATTTTTCGCTTTGTCCACACGGTCAAAGGCAGCGCCGGATTTCTCGATCTTCGGCATTTGCTCAAACTCAGCCACGAAGCCGAGGATGTGCTGTCGGACCTGCGCGCGGGCCGCCGCGAGTCAAGCCCGTCGCTGGTCAGCGCGATCCTCGCCATTATCGACCGGATCGGCGCAATAACCGATGCGCTTGAACGCGGCGAGGACATCGACGATCGCGAGGACGAGCAATTGCTTGCCGCCCTGTCGGCCGAAGACAATTCTTCCGCGACGGCTGCGGCGCCGGCTCGGGCGGCGCCGCGGCGAAGCCCACAGCGCAGCATACGCGTGCCCGTCGAACTGCTCGATCAGCTGATGGGCGGTGTCTCCGAACTTGTTCTCGCGCGCAACGAGCTGTCGCGCCAGCATCGGCGTATCTCGGGTGATAACGATCTCGATACCGCATTCGAACGGATATCGGCTTGCATCGCCGGTTTGCGCGACACGATAACCTGGACCCGGATGCAGCGGATCGACGGCTTGTTCGCCGCGCTGCCACGGATTGTTCGCGATCTTTCGGCGCAGCTCGGAAAAGATGTCTCGCTCGATATCGACGGTTCCGATGTCGAACTCGACCGCGAGATGATCGAGATGTTGCGCGATCCGCTTACCCACATCGTCCGCAACGCGCTCGATCATGGGCTTGAACTCCCCGCCGAACGGAAGTTGGCGGGCAAAGCCGCCAATGGCCTGTTGCAGATCGGCGCATCGCAGTCGGGTAATCAGATTCAGATCACGATATCCGACGACGGGCGTGGTATCGACACCGACGAATTGCGGCGACGCGCGATCGCGGCGCACATTATCGATGCGCGGCAAGCCGCCGAACTCTCCCACGAACGTCTTTGCGAACTGATCTTTCACCCGGGCCTCACGACGACCGAGGCGGTCAGTGCGGTTTCGGGCCGCGGGGTAGGCATGGATGTCGTACGCACCAATGTCGATCGGATCGGCGGGTCGATCGCGATCGAAAGCAGCGCGGGCAAAGGCACGCTGATCAAGCTTTGCGTTCCGCTGACGCTGACCATCGTG
Organism: uncultured Sphingomonadaceae bacterium; assembly: GCA_964420825.1. GTDB lineage: Bacteria > Pseudomonadota > Alphaproteobacteria > Sphingomonadales > Sphingomonadaceae > Parasphingopyxis. Next base: position 655 of record CAYQVL010000190.1, on the reverse strand, counting down.
CCGGCGCTGATCGTCAGCGTAGGCGACGAGTATTTCGCACTGCCGCGTGTCATGATCGACGAGATCGTTTCGCTGGCGAAAGCAACTGCCCGGATCGAAACGGTCGGCAGCAGCGAAGTCGTTTTCGTGCGAGGCCGCCGTGTACCTTTGGTGAGGCTTTCGCAGATATTCGCGCCCGGCGATCCGGCCGGCGAAGACAAGGTCATGATCGTTCTGAGGCCGAGCCGCGGCAAACGTTTCGCGCTCGCCGTTTCCGCGGTTTTCGATCATGAAGAACTTGTCGTCAAACCCGCCGCTCCCGGCGTTATGGCGGCGGGTATTTATGCCGGCACGGCGTTGCCCGATAATGGCCGTCCGCTCCTGGTTCTCGATACCGCGGGCATCGCCGCGCGGGCGGGCTTGCGGCTCGAAGAGGCGCGCCGATTTGCGGACGCACTGGCCAAACGAGGCGAAGCCGAGCAGGTTAAGGGTGTCGAAGCCCTGGTCTTCGCCGATTGCGATGGCTGCCGCCGCGCGATCCGCATGGGTGTCGTCGAACGGATCCTCACCGCCGACGTCGATCGGATCGCAATGAGCGCGGGCCGGCTGCGCGTGACGCTCGGCGAGGAAATCGTGCCCGTCATCGTCAACGGCGCATTGCCCGAAAGCGGCTCCG
>CAYQVL010000189.1:0-4418 GCA_964420825.1 uncultured Sphingomonadaceae bacterium | reverse complement strand
GAAATCCATCCCGAGGCGATGCGTCAGGCCGGGCGTGATGAACACCTTGCCGGGACGATCCGCGACGATCCCCGCGCCAACGCGCTTTTCCTCGATGTGCTGACCAGCCCGCGCGATCCCGAAACGGTGCTCCGCTGGATGAACGAGGCAGGCGTCTTCGGGCGTTTTGTTCCTGATTTCGGCCGCGTCGTCGCGCAAATGCAGTTCGATATGTACCACCACTACACCGTCGATGAGCATACGATCCGGGCGATCGGCCTGCTTTCGAAGATCGAGGGAGGCATACTCGAGGACGACCACCCGCTTTCGACCGCGATCATGGACTCGCTGGTTTCGCGCCGCGTGCTCTATGTCGCCGCGCTGCTCCACGATATCGCCAAGGGACGCGGCGGCAATCACTCGATACTTGGCGCGGAGGTGGCCAAGGCGCTGTGTCCGCGGCTGGGGCTCGACGCCGGCGAAACGCAGACCGTCGCCTGGCTGGTTCGTCATCACCTGCTGATGTCGGCGACCGCATTCAAACGCGATCTCGCCGATTTCAAGACGATCGAGGATTTCGTGCTGACGGTCAAAAGTCCCGAGCGGCTCAAGCTGCTGCTCGTGCTCACCGTTGTCGATATCCGCGCGGTGGGGCCGGGCGTATGGAACAGCTGGAAGCGGCAGCTGCTCGCCAATCTCTATGACGCGGCCGAAGAAATGCTGCGGCTTGGTCACAAGCAACAAGGGCGGCGGGAAAGGATACTCGCCGGGCAGCAGGCGCTCGCCGAGCGGCTCGATTGGCCCGAGCATAGCCTGGCCGCGTTGTTCAAGCGCATGCCCGACGCCTATTGGGTCGCCGAAGACGAAGATGTCGCGGAAGCCAATGCCCGGCAAATGGCCGAGGCCGAGGCGAGCGGCGAGGCGTTGTCGATCGTCACCGCGCCCGACGCCGAACGGGGCGCCACGCTCGTCACCATCTATATGGCCGATCACCCCGGCCTGTTCTACCGCCTCGCCGGCGCGGTCCATATGGCGGGAGCCAATGTCATCGACGCGCGCATCCATACCAGCCGCGACGGCATGGCGCTCGACAATATCCTGGTGCAGGATCCGGTCGGGCGGATGTTCGACGACCCCGGCCAGCTCGCGCGGCTCGAGGCGGCGATCCGTGACGCTCTGGCCAATAAGCACAAGCTTAAGGACCGTCTCGAGGCCCGGCCGCTATCGCGCATGCGCGCCGAAGCCTTCCATATCGAGCCCGTCGCGCTGATCGATAACAAGGCGTCGAACCGCTATACGGTGATCGAGGTCAACGCGCTCGACCGCCCGGCCCTGCTCAACAGTCTCGCTCATGTGCTCTTCCAGTCGAAGGCGATGATCCATTCGGCCCATATCGCGACCTATGGCGAGCGCGCGGTCGATGTGTTTTATCTGACCGACTTGTTTGGCGAGAAGATCGTCAACGCCAACCGTTTGAAGGCGCTGCAAAAGCGTTTGCTCGAAGCGGCGCGCGAGCCCGATGGAGAGACGCAGGCGGTCTAGGCGGGCAGCGGTTCAGCGGGTTTGTTGCGTTTTTCGCGTTGCGCTTCGGGCGGCTCGGGCGGCGCGTAGCTGACGACGATATCGCCCGGCTCGACGATCGGCCGGGCATCGGTGGAGAAGAACAGCAAACGCCGGTCGGGTTTCATCACGCAGATCAACGCCGCTTCCGGGTCGAGGTTCTTGCGCAGGTCTTCGAGCCCGTATTTGCCGGTGATCTTCGTGCGCGTGAATACCCACTCGGCATCCTCGCATTTGAGCAAATCGTCGATCGTCGGCCCGGTTTCCATCAGCACGCGACCGCGCGCCTGATAGGATTCGCGATCACGGTCGGAACCGATCTGGCTGACCGAATCATAGCCCATTTCAGGCCCAAGATCGTCGCAGATCAATGCATTATACGCATTGTTGTCAGTCGCCGCGATGAGCTCCTGGAACTGGCCGAGGTCGAGATGTTCCTGCGTCACCTCGTCGAGAATGTCGCCGCGGTAGATGTCGAGTTCGTGGCGTTTGGCAGCGCGCAGGGCATATTGCGAAGGATCGGCGATGGTAACGGGGATCTCCATCTTCTTGAGCAATTCGCCGAAATCGATCGTCCATCGATTGGCCCCGACGATCAGCACGCCGTTGGCCGCGCCCTTGTCGATGCCGAGTTTGCGCGCCCACCAGCTCGCCGAAAAGCCATGCGCGAAGATCGTCGCGATGACGACGCCGAACGACAGCGGGATCAGCGCCTCGGCGCCCTCGATGCCGAAATCGACGAGGCGGAGTGCGAACAGGCCGGTGATCGCCACCGCGACGATGCCGCGCGGTGCGATCCAGGCAATGAACAGCCGCTCGCGCCAAGGGACACTCGAAAACATAAGCGCGGTGAGTACGGTGACCGGCCGGACGAAGAAGAGCAGCAGAACGAGGAAGCCGATGAAGCGGGCGACGCCCTCTATCGGATCGGACGAGGTCGTCTGGAAGCTCGTGATCACCCCCCAGTCGAGCGTTGCCGAGAGCATGATGAACACGCCGGAGATCAGCAGCACCGCGAGATCTTCCTTGAAGCGACGAAGCGCATGGCTCGAAAACATCGGTCGGTTGGCCATGACGACGCCCATGATCGTCACCGTGACGAGGCCGGTCTCGTGCTGGATAATGTCGGCGAGCACGAAACCGCCGATAACGGTGACCAGCAGCATCGGCGCCTTGAGATATTCGGGCACATAGCCGCGCGGGAAGAACCAGGTGACGGCCCAGCCGAGAGCTCCGCCGAGCAGCGCGGCGATGAAGGTCGAGGCGATAACGTCGAAGCTGATCGCGGCGATATTCGAACCGGCCCCGCCATATGTGATATAAGCGAAGATGAAGACAGCGAGCAGCGCGCCGATCGGATCGTTGACGATGCCTTCCCATTTGAGGATGTTCGAAACGCGCGCGCCGACGCGCAGAGAGCGCAGCATCGGCCCGATCACCGTCGGTCCGGTAACCACCAATATACCGCCGAACAACGCCGATACCGACCAGCTCAGCCCGGCGCCGTAATGCGCCGCAAGCGTGCCGAGCACCCAGCCGATCGGCACCCCGATCACCACCATCCGCATCACCGCCCAACCGGCGTGACGCAGCTCGCGGAAGTTGAGACTCAGCCCGCCTTCGAACAGGATGACCGCCACCGCGAGCTTGATGATGGGCTCCATCAGAGCCCCGAAATCTCTTTCGGGATTTATGAGGCCTCCGCGAAACAGATCGAGCGGGATCAGCGAACTCACGGGTCCGACAAGCACCCCCATGATCAGCATCAGCGCGATCGCCGGCTTGCCCGTCCGCCAGGCGATCCACTGCGCGCCGACGCCGGCGACGCCGATCAACGCAATCTTCACCATGAGGGAATCAAGGGCCATCGCGCAAAACCATGACGGGGAATGAGGGTGGCATCAAGCCGATGTTGCGCCGGAAACGAAAAGAGCCCGCGCCGTCATCGGGCGCGGGCTCCTTTGCCGGTACCGGACCGGCTTCTAGAAACGCGTGCGAACGGTCAAACCGTATGTGCGCGGCTCGGCGAGGAACGCCGAAAAGGTCTGCTGCGGCGCGATGAACGGCGTGTTGAAGTGGATCTGAGCATAATCGGTGTCGAAGATGTTCTGCGCCCACAGCTCGACCGCCCAGCGATCGTCGGGACCGCGAACACCGACGCGTGCGTTGACGAGGATGAAGCTCTCCTGCTCTTTGCCGAACAGCAGATCGGAGCCGGTGTTGTAACCGCTCGTCAGCCGCGAGTTGACATATACGAGGCCGCTCATGCCGGTGTTGCCGATCGGCGGGGTCCAGGCGAAGGCGCCGGTAACGACGACTTCAGGCGCGTTCGAGAGATTGTCGCCGGGCAGCAGGCGGAGCGCCGGATCGAGCGGTGAGCCGGTGTCGTTGCTGACGAGGTTGTTCTCATAGCTCGTATCGGTGAAGGTGAAGCCCAGATTGATGTTGACATAATCGATGGGGCTGACCGTCGCTTCGAGCTCGACGCCCTGCGAAATCACGCCCGGAACGACCTCATCGGGCGCGCATGCCCCCGTCGCCGCCGAAGCATCGCGATCGGCGCCGTTAAGATCGGTGTCGCAGCCGTTGATGGTCTGGACGAGGAACACCGAACCGTTGAACGTATTGAGCTGGAAGTTGGTGAACTCCTGACGGAATAGCGCCGCGGCCAGGCTGAAGCCGGGCCGGGTGTATTTGGCGCCGAACTCATAGGCGTTGACCGTCTCTTGGTCGAACTGGAGGTTTGCCGTCGTGCCGGCGACTGCCGGGTTGAACAGGGGATTGTTGAGCGCCGAGCGGTCGAGGTTGAAGCCGCCCGCCTTATAGCCGCGCGCATAGCTTGCGTAGAGCAAGAGATCGTCGGTCGGTCGCCACGAAAG
>CAYQVL010000188.1:0-4440 GCA_964420825.1 uncultured Sphingomonadaceae bacterium | reverse complement strand
ATGTGTTAGGCATGCCGCCAGCGTTCGTTCTGAGCCAGGATCAAACTCTCAAGTTGATGACCGATCAACAACGCCGCAAGCTAAAAGCCTGCGAGCATCGAGGACCGTCTCTAGGAGCCGTTCCTGCACAAATTATTCTATTACGTAATGGATACGTGATAGGACATGTAAGGAACGACTTGATAGTACCGATTTCCGGAGCCTTGAGGTCTCCAGAGCCGGGGCCGCCGCCCACATGTCCCTTCATTCTAATCGACAATGTCAAAGAGCCGACATTTCCTCACCCCTGTCACCAGGAGCTATCGGGTTACCGATCTAAGAAACGTCCCGAGCGCGGCCACAAGCGAATGCCCGTTGCCGCGTCGGGAAGCAGCGATATATGCGGCCCTTCGGATTCGGTCAACAGCCTTCGGCAATTTTATTTCAAAAAGAATCGCGCCGCGCGGGAAAGCGCGGGTTTACAGCTCCTACACCATGATCGGCTAAACCCCGCAAAGGGCTTGGCGATAAAGGCAGGGCGGATTTGACTGGCGAGCAAAGAGAATCGACACCGGGATCGTTGCGCGACCGCGTGCGCAGCGCCGTTTTCTGGCGTTCGGGTAGCCAGATCATTGCGCAGCTTATCGCCTGGACAGCGACCTTCCTCGTCATTCGCATGCTCGAGCCGGCCGATTATGGCCTGTTCGCCATGGCCGCGCTCGTTGTCGTCTTCCTCGCGTTGTTCGAAGGCTATGGCTTTGCCAGTTCGCTTATCCAGCGCGAATCGGTCAGCGGACTGGAAGTCCGCCAGGTGTTCGGCCTGCTACTGTTGCTGAGCGCGACGCTTGCAACGGCGCAGCTTCTCCTCGCGCCGTTCGCGGCCGCCTATTTTCGCCAGCCGGAGGTCGCGCATATCCTTCGCGTCCAGGCGTTGCTCCATTTGACGACGCCGTTCATTGCCCTGCCCTTTGCGTTGCTCAGTCGCGAGCTCGAATACCGCAAGCAGGCGATCGCCAGCCTCGCGGGCTCGATCGCCGGCGCGGTAACGGCGCTCGTGCTGGCGCTCCAGGGATTCGGCGTGTGGACGCTCGTCTACGCGCCGATCGCGATGAGCGTCGTCCGCGCGGTCGGCATGACCTATGCCGCGCGATCGCTGATCTGGCCGAGCTTTTCGTTCAAGGGAGCCAGCGCGATGATCGGATTCGGCGGCGCGATGACCGTCACCCAAATCTTCTGGTTCGTGCAGAGCCAGTCCGACGTTTTCATCGGCGGCCGCATGCTCAACGCCCACATGCTGGGGCTGTATACGACCGCATTGTTCCTTACCCAGATCCTCGTCGCGAAGTTCGTGCCCCCGCTCAACGACGTCGCCTTCGCCACCTATTCGCGCATGGCGCGCGCCGGGACGCCGATCGCGCCGGCCTTTGCGGGGGCGGTGCGGATGATCATGCTCGCGGCATTGCCCTTCTATCTAGGCCTCGCCGTTACCGCCGAACCGCTGGTGACCGCGATCCTCGGCGAGCAGTGGCTTGAGACGATACCGCTGGTCCGGCTGCTCGCCTTCGCCATGCCCTTCATGACGCTACAGATCCTCTTTGCGCCGGCCACCAATTCATTGGGCCGGCCCGGCATCGCGGTACGCGTCAACATTTATGGCGCGATGATCATGGCCACGGGATTTCTGATTGGCGTGCGCTACGGCGTCGTCGGCATGGCCGGCGTCTGGCTCGTCGGCTTCCCGCTGCTCACGGCGCTGACGGCAACCATGTCGCTGCCGTTGATCGGGCTCAGCGCGGCCGCGCTCGGCCGCGCGATCGCGCCGGGGCTCCTCGCGGCGACCTTCATGGCCGGGCTCGTCGCATTGCTCGATGCGATGCTGCCCGAACTCTCCGGGTTGAGCCGCCTCGCATTGCTCGTCGCATCCGGAATAACGAGCTATTCGGCGTGGCTGCTGATCTTTGCGCGGCCGCTGGTGTTCGAGCTCTGAAACTTCGTCGCCAAACGCGAATCGGCAATCGCCTGAGGGCCGCCGACGGGCGCTACGTCGAACGAATATAGTCGCGCATCGCCGCGACATCGGATTCGATGCGGTCCATCCGGTATTTGACGAGGTCGCCGATCGAAATGAAGCCGACCAGGCGGCCGTCTTCGACGACCGGCAAATGCCTGACCCGGCGGTCGGTCATCAGCCCGAGCGCTCCCAATATGCTATGATTGCGCTGCACCGTAATCGGCTCGGCGGTCATAACGTCGCGCACCGGACGATCGAGCGCGGCCGCACCCTCCTTGGCGGCGCAATAGACAAGATCGCGCTCGGACATGACGCCGACCACGACATCGCCCTCAACAACCGGCAACGCGCCAATTCGTTTGTCGGCGAGTATCTTGACGGCATCGGCCACGGTCATGTCGGGAGTCGCGGTAATGGTATCATGGCCTCGCTTGTCGAGGATGATGCTGATCGTCATCGTGCGCCTCCGTGTTCGATATTGCCAGCATAGCACGTCGCACCGGGCTTGATGACCCCATAATTCGCGGCCAAAGAGCGGCGATGGCCGATAGCCCGCCACATTTAGACGACCCCGATTACGCACGCTTCGCCTGGGCGCGTTACCGGCGGATTATGCGTTGGATGAGCGCGGCGGCGCTGGGTGCGGTGCTGATCGCGCTTGCATGGCTTCATTGGTCCGGCGGCGGAGTGACGCTTCACGTCGCGATTGCGACGTCGATCGCCGTCGGACTGACGATCATGGTCGCCGCCGCGCTGATGGGGCTTATCTTACTGAGTTCGGGCGCCGGCCACGACGAGGATGTCGAGCGGCGAGACGGCGGCGGATCGCTCTAGCCCTGAGCAACCGGCGAATCAGGCTTCAGGGCTCGACGTATCATCGCTATCGGAGGCGGTTACCGAACGCTGACGCGGAGCCGCCTTGCGCGGCGCCTTGCCGTTGGTCTTGCCGGGAGCGTCCTCGTCTCGCGTCGCACTGACGCTCAACGACGCGGGCAGGCGATCGGCATCGATCGTCTCGCTCTCGGTCTCCCCTATTGCCGGCGCGACGGCCTGTTGATCGCGGCGCGCGCGGGCAGGTTGGCGCTTGGCGCGCTCGGGCTGCGGACTATCCTGCTGCCGGTCCTCATCGCCTTCATCAGTCTTTTGAACGTCGTCCTGACGATGCAGCTTGCGCGTATCCTCGCGCGGCTGGCGATCTTCATCCTTGCGCTGGTTGGTCTCGGTCAGCACGCGAAAATAGTGATCCGCGAACTGCAGATAATATTCGTTCATGACGCGGTCGCCCTGCTGATGGGCATCGCGCGCCATTCCCTTATATTTCTCGTTGAGCTGGTGCGCATTGCCGCGCGCGCGGCTGTCGAGGCGATTGCCGTCATTGGACCCGCGATTGGCATTGGTACGCCCACCCCGGCTGCGCCGGCGACCCGTATTGCGATTATTCATCAAGGTTATTGTGTCCTCAGTCCATTTCCCAGCGCATAAACTGCGCGGTTTCAGCCGAGACCGTCCCGGCCGTCCGGATGCACGGTCTCCCCCCGAGGACCGGCCGAGGCCGTTCCCGTTTTGCCAGCACCGCCGGACATCAGCGGTATGACGATGAAGATCGCTTTTCGAAGGTTTCAAAGCTGTTGGCTGTCGGAACCTCCGTTCCGGTTACCAGCCATATTCGCTTTGATTCGGTAATTGCAAGGGGAAATGTCAGGGCAATCAGCACACATTGTGGATAACCAGGCAGCGTTCGCGCCCGGCGAGATCGTGTCTGCAGGCCGATTTCAGACCCTCGCCGGCGAAAATACCGGCGACCGCCCGCGCTTGGCCGGTGCCGATTTCGACGCAGGCGATGCCGCCCGAGCGGAGCAATCGGGCAAGCTGCGGCGCCAATATCCGATAGGCGTCGAGCCCGTCGTGGCCCGCGAACAGCGCGTCGCCGGGTTCGTAGTCGCGGACGTCGGGCGGCAACGCCGCGTCGGTTTCGACATAGGGGGGATTGCAGAGGATAAGATCGAATGGCCCGGCGATCCCGTCCGCCCAATCGCCGACGACGAATGACGCGCGGCCGTCCATCGCCAGCCGCTGCGCATTGCCGAGCGCGCAGAGCAAAGCGGTGTCGGAGCGATCGACACCGACACCCGAGGCAGCGGGCCATCGGCTGAGCGCGGCGAGCAGGAGAGCGCCCGAGCCGGCGCCGAGATCGAGGATGCGTGCCGGCGGCCGCCCGGCCAGGCTATCGAGCGCGGCATCGATGAGCGTTTCGCTGTCGGCGCGGGGGATGAGGACACCCGGCGTCACTGCAATTTCAAGGCTGTAGAATTCGCGGCTTCCGGTAATATAGGCGACGGGTTCATGCGCGAGGCGGCGGCCGATCAGCGCTTCGAAATCCTGGGGAGCTGCCGCATCGAGCTGCCCGAGCAGCAAATCCTCGCGCGAAACGCCCAGCGCATGCGCCATCA
>CAYQVL010000187.1:0-4450 GCA_964420825.1 uncultured Sphingomonadaceae bacterium | reverse complement strand
GTCGGTTTCTGAGGCAGTGTCGCTATGCTGAAAGGTGCGCCCAAGCCGCTGCGTAAACCGTTCGGCAAAACGCAGCGACTGCAGAAATTCCTGCTCGCCGAAGGGGCTGGCGAGGAAGTGCGTCGCGCCAGCGGAAAACATCGCATCAACACGTTCGATCTCGCCGCGCGACACGAGCACCAGCAAAGCCGCTCCATTGGCATCGACCGGATCGGCCAGCATCCGCACCGCTGCCAGCCCTTCATCGAAAGCCCCGCGCGCATCGACGATCGCAATCGACGCTCCCGACAGTATGAATCGCCGCTCGGCCTTGTCGACCCGCCGCGCCGCAATCGGTTCCCATCCCGCACGTTCGACAATGACCGCCAGCTCGTCGCGTTGCCGAAACGACAGCAGAAACAGCGAATTGTGCGTGGCAAGCGAAGCGTCGGAAATGGAATTGCTCCTCTGGTCGATAAAGCAGAGACGGATTAGGTCGCCGACACTAGCGCGCGCGAACCGCAGCGCCAATCGCGAGTTTGACACCCTTGCCCGCGCCGCCGCCGCATCCTAGGTCGGGTTCATGGTTGCGAGGTACGCAGAACCGGCAAGACCGCTTATCGACGGCTATGGCCGCCACATCAGCTATTTGCGGATTTCGGTGACCGATCGCTGCGATCTGCGCTGCCGCTACTGCATGTCCGAGCAAATGAGCTTCATGCCGCGCCGCGAGATCCTGTCGCTCGAGGAAATCGCTGTGCTGGCCGACGTGTTCATCGCGCGCGGCGTGCGTAAGATCAGGCTTACCGGTGGCGAACCGCTGGTCAGACGCGGCTTGCTTGATCTAGCGCGGATGATCGGCCGCCGGATCGGCGATGGCATGCTCGACGAATTGACGATGACCACCAATGCGACGCGTCTCGCCGAGCATTCCGAAGCGCTGATCGATGCCGGTGTGAAACGCGTCAATGTCAGTCTCGATACGCGCGATCCCGATGTCTTTCGCTACATCACGCGCTGGGGCGAACTCGATAAGGTCCTCGCGGGTATCGCGGCGGCCAGCGCCGCCAGTCTGGCGATCAAGATAAACATGGTGGCGCTCAAAGGCCTCAACGACCACGAAATTACCCCGATGTTGCGTTGGTGCGCTCAGCAGGGCTATGTACTGACGCTGATCGAGACCATGCCGCTTGGCCATATCGATGACGATCGCCACGATCGCTACCTACCGCTCGACGTGGTTAAGGCCGATCTCGCGAAGCAATTCACGCTCACGCCGCTCAGCGAGCGAAGCGGTGGTCCAGCGCGCTACTGGCAAGTCGAGGAACTTGGCGTCAAGATCGGGTTAATTACACCGCTGACCAACAATTTCTGCGACGGTTGCAATCGCGTTCGGCTGACCGCAACGGGCAAGCTGTATATGTGTCTTGGCCATGACGATCACGTCGATCTCAAGGCCGCGCTTCGTGAAGGCGGTGCCGAAGCCGTCGACGCCGCGCTCGAAACCGCGATGATCGCCAAGCCTCGCCGCCATGATTTCTCCATTGGGAACCACGGCGAAGAGCCCGCGCTCGCCCGTCATATGAGCGTAACCGGCGGGTGACGGTCAGTGGCTGCTACGCGCTCGTCGCCTCGCCGACGGAACCGGCACAGGAGGCCGCTCACGCGCTCGAGCGTCTCTATGATTTCGTGCCGCTCGAAGAGGCTGAACGCGTGATCGCATTGGGCGGCGACGGCTTCATGCTCCAGACGCTTCACCATATGCTTTCGGTGCGCCATATCTGCCCGGTGTTCGGCATGAATCTGGGAACCGTCGGTTTTCTGATGAATGAATGGCGGTCAGATGATCTCGCCGCACGGCTCGCCAAGGCCAAGAGTTTCAACGTTACACCATTGCGTATGGACACCGTCACCGTCGACGGCGAGCGCATATCGAGCCCTGCGATCAACGAGGTGTCGCTGCTGCGCGAGACTCGCCAAACCGCTAAACTCGAAGTGTCGGCCAGCGGCAATATCGTCATTCCCGAACTGTTTTGCGATGGCGTGCTGGTAGCGACCCCCGCCGGATCGACTGCCTACAACCTGTCGGCCCATGGGCCGATCCTGCCTTTCGATTCCAAGATGCTCGCGCTCACGCCGATCAGCCCCTTCCGCCCGCGGCGTTGGCGCGGCGCGATCCTGCCCGAGCAAACAACCATCGGATTTCGCGTTCTCGAACCGGTCAAGCGCCCGGTCAGCGCGGTTGCCGATCAGCGCGAGATTCGCGATGTAGAAAGCGTCGAAGTGTATCTCGATCGCAGCCTTGCATTGACGCTGATGTTCGACCCCGAACATGCCCTCGACGAACGCATCGCGATGGAACAATTCATTGTCTGATATGCTTGCATAGTTACGCGAAGCGCTGTTATAGGCCGCGCCGCTGCAGGTTAGCCGCATCGGTCGGCCAGCGCAGCATCGTCAGTGTTCCCCGGTAGCTCAGCGGTAGAGCAATCGACTGTTAATCGATCGGCCGTCTGTTCGAATCAGACCCGGGGAGCCACTGCCGCCTTCCTCACTTGCAACTAGGGGCCGCCAGTCGGCTGAGCTTGTACATCGCCAGCTCGCCATAGCCCTTGGCAAGCTTTATGCGCCCGACATAATGCGTCCCGAAGGTCTGTTCGGGCTCAAGCGCAAGCATCGCCGCGAAGGCTTCGGTGGCATAAACTTCCCCCGTCGGCGTGACCGGTTCGATCCGCGCCGTACGCGTGACCTCGGTGCCGAAAAACGAAGGCCGCTGCATGACCGCATCCCAGGCGCGATAGATCGGGCCGTGGTGTACGCCAATACGCATCCCGCAATGATCGGTACAATTCTTCAGTTCCTGCGGCATATCGCGTAGCTCACGCTGGAGATCGAGAACAAGCTCTGCCGCTACGCTGGGTGTCGAAACGACCGCATAGAGCGCATCTCCCCAGCTATTGCGATACAGAACGGCATCGCCATAGCGATCGAGCACTGCACCGATCCGGCCCAATATACTGCTCGCGAAAACCGGGAGCGCCGCCTCAGAAAGCGCTGAAAAACCAGCGAAATCAGCGAAGATTATCGAATGCTCGACGCGGCTCGCCTCACCCGATCTAGCCAGCTCGGGCGGGCGATCGAGTCGCCGGTCGATCGCGCCGGGTTCAATGATCCGCGTCCGGTGACCGAGGCGCGTCCATAAATCCACGTCCGAAGCCGTGCCTGCTGGACTGATGCCGTCGTTCGACTGGAGGATCGCAAGCTGGACAGCGTGGGTCCGCAGATGCTGGGCGCGCATCTGAGCGAGCCCCATCGCCACCGATGATCCGAAACGAAAGAGGTTCGGATCACCGATAAACTCCATATCGGTGGCAAAGCTGACGCGCGCCGCTTGGTCGAGGCACGTTTCGAAACGCGCGACCCAGCCTTGGCCGCCAGGGCGCACCGACTGGATCAGAAAATCCTCCCGTTCGAAGGGCAGGACGATGTTGAGTTCAAGGCCGCGCCGCAAGATCGCTTCGGCTATCAGTATGTCCGCCCCGCACGCCAGCGCGCCATAGGCTATGTCCGGCGATAGCTCGTCGAGCGCTTCCTCAATCCTTCGTACCAGACCGGCTTCGATTGCTGCGTCTTCGATGAACATATGCCCGGCGAAGAAGATCACGGGTGCCGGCCGCAACAGTTCCAGCAGCGGCGCGATCGCTTCAGCCCGCTCCGGCACAACCCGTGCGATCAGCATCATTTGCCGAAAGGTCGATGCGCGCGAACCGACGTCGGCATCCTCGCATGCGACGGCGCGCTGCATCGCCTCGAAGGCGTCATGCGAGCGGCCCAGCAATAGCAATGCTTCGGCCGCCGTCGCCATGGCGTAATAGCCATGCGGCGTAACGATATCGGGGTCCTCGAAGATTTCGCGAGCGAGCGCCTGCGCGGCGGCCTCGTCGCCAGCGAGCAAGGCCGTGGTCGCCGCATTGATCGCTGGGAAATAGCCGCCCTTACGCTCATAGACCATGCGATAGGCATCGCTCGCTTCGGCAAACAGCTGCGGCTGCTCGTCTGGCAGAGCTGCTTCGGCGAGGTCCTTCTTGAGTCGCCCGCGCAGCGAACGCAGATCATCGTCATCGCTGGTGGCGAGGCCGCATTGTTCATAGAGTTCGAGCGCGAGTTGGGTATCGCCCATCCGCGCCAATGCCAGTGTCGCACAATAATCGAGACGGCGATCCGCGCCGCCCTCGCCCAACGCCGACACTGCAATATCGTAGGCGGCGAGGAAATCGCCCCGCGCCAGCGCGTCATTTGCCAGTGCCAGAGGCTCGCTGGGCGCGCTCAAAGTCTCGCACCCGCGAGGGACAACCGCCGCAGCGGTCGAATGCGCGAAGCGGCTATGCGAGCGCCCCGTGGCAATGTTTGAATTTGCGGCCCGAACCGCACGGGCACGGCGCATTACGCCTAACCTTGGCCTGTCCGCCCG
>CAYQVL010000186.1:0-4457 GCA_964420825.1 uncultured Sphingomonadaceae bacterium | reverse complement strand
CTCAACGGCGAGATCGATTTCATCCTCAAGATCGTTGCGCGCGACCTCCAGCATTTCCAAGATTTCCTGACATCCAAACTCACGACGATCGCCAATGTCGAGAGCGTCAAGACCTCGCTGACCATCCGCACAGCGAAAGCGCTGCCCGGCGTCCCCGTCGACGAGGATGACGATAGCCGAGATGCGTTGACGGACAGTCTGCGCCGACGGAACCGCCGCTAACCGCCCGGTGAAGCTTCGGTTGCCGCAACAGGAGTGGGCGCCGACCGCGTATCGACATAGATACGCCAGAAGCGCGAAACCCAGCCGCGATCTCCGGTCACCGCGTCAAGCGCCGTGCGCGCACCGGCGGCATCGCCGGCCAGAGCCAGCGTCATGCCAAGCCGCTCATTGGCCAGATCGGCGTCGACACCGCCTTTTTCGACCGCCATCCGATAGAGCGGCGCGGCCTCGGCATATTGGCCGAGCGCCACATAATCGTCGGCCGCGGCGAGCGCCGCAGCGCCGCTTGCCTGGTTGGCGGCAGCGCCGGCGCGGCCACCAATCGCGCGCCGCAGCGCTTCGGCGGCAGCCGTCGTGCCACGATCCAGCGAGTTGATTTCGGCATTGCCGCTATCGAGCATATTGGCTGCCTTGCCGGCAAGGACGACGCGCTCGATCTCGGGCTGGCGGCCTGCGGCGTGGGCGAGTCTAAGGTAGGCCAGATAATCGGGTTCGCCAGCGAGCGCGCCGGTCGCGGCTTGCAAACGCCAAAGGTCAAGCATTGCCGCCTGATCGGGAGACGCGATCGTCCGGTATAGCGTCAAGGCATCGCGCCAATTGGCAGACGTCGGATATGTCGCAACGAGCTCCTGGCTGATCTGCGCCGCGCGCGTCGCGTCGCCGCCGCGTTGCGCTATATCGATTGCCCGCCGATACCAGTCATCGGGGACCGAGGCACCGCTTTCGCGCTGAAGCGCGACGGCGCGATCATAGAGCGCGAGCGCCCGAGGATAGTCGGCGCGCTGGGCAGTAAGATCGGCAAGCGCGATATACGCGCGCGGATTGACCGATCCGCGCTCGACCGCCGACTGCAATGCCGTCCGGGCGCGCTCGTCGTCCTGCGCATTGTGGGCGATCCGGCCGAGATGATAATAGAGATCGGCACGCTGCGGATCGCCGACGAGCGGGCTGGCAATCAGCGCGTTGATCGCGGCGACCTGCCCCGCGGTATTGAAGGTGCGATTGGCGATGTCGAGTTGCATGGTCGCGACGAGGTAGCGATCGCCATCGCTCTGCGCCTGCGCGCCGGCCTGAGCGAGATAGCCCGAAGCGGCGGCAAAGTTATTTTGGGCCATCGCCATACGCGCCTGCTCGGCATTCTGACGCACGGCCTGGCTAAGCGATATCTCGGGAGCGGCGCTCTGCGCCGCCGCCATCGAAACAGGGGCCAAGCCGGCCAGCGCGACAGCTATCAACAATCCACTCGGCTTTTTCACTCATTTTCCCCGTTCATCGAAATCTGCGCACATGCGCATAGAGAAAAGGGAGCGGCGAAACCAGATCACCACTCCCTTTGGATCATCGTTGCGACCTATTCGCCGGTCGTTTCGGCGTCGGTGTCGGCATTTACGTCAGCCTCGGGAGCCGTATCGGCAGCCACAGCGGGTTGTGCGCCGGCTTGCTGATTGAGCCAGACGAGCCAGAATTTGGCCAGGCCTTCGCGCGACCCCGTTACACCTTCAAGCAATGGCCGGGCCTCGGCTGCCCGTCCCGCCGCAATGAGCGTGCGCGCGGTTCGCAGATCAACGGTCCCTATATCGACGCCGCCCTTTTGCCTGGCGAGGCGATAGAGTTCGAGAGCGGCGTCATATTCGCCATAAGCAGCGAAAGCGTCGGCAGTGTTGAGCGCCGTTACGCCGTCGGCGCTCTGAGCGTTGGTGCGCTCCTGGGCGAGCGACCGACGATCGCTCGCCAGGCGCCCCTCCAAGTCGCTGAGATCTTCGCTGGTGACGGTCACACCCGCGGCTCTCGCCGCATCGACGACTGCCTGCACTTCGCCGGGAAGACCGCGGCGCATTGCAAGTTCCGCATATTCGCGATAGGTATCGCTTTCGAGTGCATTGACGGCGCCCAGCAGCCTGAACATGTCGAGATTGGCCTGGTCGTCAAAGCGGGCGGAACTTGAGTAGGCGAGAAGCACCTGGCTCCAGATGTCCGCCCTCGGAGTGAGTTCTATAAGCTGCCGGCCGTATTCGAACACGCGCGCGTTATCGCGCGCCATTATCGCCGCATTGAGCGGAACCGACAACCAGGTCGGCGGGACTTCGCCACCCGCGCGCGCCGCCGCAATCGCCCGATCCGCCGACACAAAGCCGGCGGCGTTGTCGCCCGCATGGAACTGCGCATCGGCGACGTTGATCAGCGCGTCGCCGTTATTGGGATCGTAACTGAGCGCATTCTGGTAAGCCGTAACCGCTTCGGCACTGTTGCCGGCGGCCTTGGCCATGTTCCCGAGGAAGGTCCAATACCGCCCCCTTTCCGTGGTGGCGAGGCGGTTGCTGTCGAGCGCGAGGCGCAAGCCTTCGCCCTGGATACGCGTCACTTCGGCCGCATCGGCACCGTCGCGTTGCATCCTGACGCCGAGTTGCAGCATCAACTGGCCGACGATGAAGCGATCGTCATCATTTACTATTGCGCCCTTGGCCGCTTCAAGCTGGCCGCGGACGGTTGCGGCATCGAATGTGCCGTCAGGCTGGAGTGCCGCCTGTGCGGCAGCCACCGGCGAACGTACAGCTTCACTGATATTGCCGGAATTGAACTGTTCTTGCACGGGAGCTGTTTCCTGCGCGGCAGCCGGGGCGATTGCGAATGTCGTGGCGGCGCCCATTGCCAAGCCGAATGCCAATGAAAATGTTGAAACCCGTTTCATCGAATCTACCTCCTAAAAAATCTTTGGCGCGCTCGTCCGCACCGCTCGCGCTCCTGCTACTAACGGATAAGAACGGATACAAGTTGCGCTGAAACAAATCCTATTTAGCCAAATCCCGCTGAATGACGGTTGAACCGCTGTTTTTTAACGCAAAATCGAGTTTTTGACGCGCTTCCGCTTTGCGGCTAACCGGTGGCGATGCTCGCACTGATCTCCCCCGCCAAATCGCTCGATTTCAAGACCGACATTCCCCGCTTTGCGGCGACGGAGCCCCGTTTTCCCGATGAAACCCGGAAACTGGTCTCAGCCGCGTCCAACCTCAGCAAGAAGAAACTGCAGGCGATAATGCCGGTCTCGGACAAGCTCATCGAACTGAATTACGCGCGTTACCGCGATTTTTGGGGCCAGCCGGAGCGCGCCGCGATCTATGCCTTCGCCGGCGACGTTTATGTCGGATTCGAAGCCAAAAGTCTCGGCGAGGAAGCGATCGCCTTTGCCCAGGATCATGTCCGCATCCTGTCGGGTTTATATGGTCTGCTCCGCCCGCTCGACGAAATCCGCCCCTATCGGCTCGAAATGGGCACGAAATGGGCGCCGCGCTACAAAAGCCTCACGGACTTCTGGGGAGACAAAATTGCAAAGCAGCTCGCCGCGGATCTAAACGACGACGGATCGGGGGTGATCATCAATCTGTCGAGCCACGAATATTGGGCCGCGGTGAAAGGCGCGCGCGCGATCCGCGACGCGCGTGTCATCATGATCGATTTCCGCGAGCAGGGCCGCGACGGTCTTCGCTTCAACAGCTTTGCCGCCAAACAGGCGCGCGGAATGATGGCCCGCTTTCTGAGCGAACACCGGCTCGACGATCCCTCCATGCTCAAGGATTTCGACAGCGACGGCTATCGGTTTGTTGCCGCGGATTCGGACGAGGACCGCTGGCGCTTCGCCCGCGGATGACAAAAATAGCAATCGTCATCGGCGCCTCGGGGCGACATCGGGCGCGCATTTGCCGATGCGCTCGAGGTCGAAGACACCTATGGCAGCATTCACCGGCCGGCGCGAGCCAAGCCGCGTGGCGGTTCAGCCGCTCGATATAATCGACGATCTCACACCCGCCGACAACGGAAAGATTTTCGCATGGGACGGTGAGGAAATCGCGCCCTGATACATTGTGGATAACTTGGCCTTTCGACTCGCCACAAGCCTCCCCCTTTGCTAGTCTCTCGGCTACCGATTTTCAGCAGAAAGTAACGTTTTGAGCGACGACGAGATCGCCCTCGCCGGGCCATCGGATATCAGCCCCGTCAACATCGTTGACGAGATGAAGACGAGCTACCTCGATTATGCAATGAGCGTGATCGTCAGCCGCGCTTTGCCTGACGTTCGTGACGGCCTCAAGCCCGTCCATCGCCGCATTCTCTATGCCTGTCAGGAAGGCGGATTCGTTCCCGGGCGGCCCTATCGCAAATCGGCCAAGATCGCCGGCGACGTGATGGGCAATTATCACCCGCATGGCGACAGCGCGATTTACGATGCGCTGGCGCGG
>CAYQVL010000185.1:0-4458 GCA_964420825.1 uncultured Sphingomonadaceae bacterium | reverse complement strand
GTAGTTGCGGATATCGTGGACCCGCTCGTCGCCGAGCTGGCCGTCGCGCAGCCGGGCAACGGCGTCATATTCGTAGAGCCCCTGCTGAGCTTTGGTCGTCGATTTGACGTGCCATTCGATCAGCGGGGCATCCATCGCCTTGGCGACTTCGTGCGCGAGGACGGTCTTGCCGGTGCCGGGTTCTCCCTTGACGAGCAGCGGGCGGCGAAGCGTTGCGGCGGCGTTGACCGCGACGCGCAGATCTTCGGTTGCGATATAGTCCTTGGTTCCTTCGAAGCGCACGCGCTGTCCTTTCCGTTAACGTCAATCCAGACCGGGATAGGGAGCGAATCGGCGCGTTGCAACCATTGGAGGTCAATCCGGGGCGTTCGGCCTCGCATATGGCGGGATCGCGCTTGCCCTTGGCGGCGCTCCTGCTATAGACGCCGCCGACCGGCGGTCCTCAGCGGGCGTGGCGGAATTGGTAGACGCGCTTGGTTTAGGTCCAAGTATCGAGAGATGTGGGGGTTCGAGTCCCTTCGCCCGCACCAATTTTGCCGCATGCCCGGCCGTGCTGGACCGCCCCCGTTTTTCCTGAATGAAGGCATAGTTGTAAGATCATGCAGACCGTCGAGACGCTCAATGAAGGCCTCAAGCGCGCCTACACCCTGACCATTCCTTTCGCCGATGTTGAAAAGCGCGTTGACCAGGAACTCAAGACCATCGCGCCGCAGGTGCGCATGCCCGGCTTCCGCCCCGGCAAGGTGCCGACCAATCTGGTTCGCAAGATGCACGGCGAGGCGATCGAGCAGGAGCAGGTCAACAAGGCGATCCAGGACGGCATCCAGCAGGCGATGAGCGAACAGAAGCTGCGCCCGGCGATGCAGCCCGAGGTCGCGCTCGACCCCGACTGGACGCGCGGCAAGGATATCGAGATCACGATCAAGGTCGAGGTCCTCCCCGAAATTCCCGAACCGCAAGTCGAGGGCATCGAGCTTGAGCGGCTGACCGTCGAGGCTGACGACAAGGCCGTCGATGCGGCGATCCAGAATATCGCCGACCAGCAGAAAAGCTACGAACCCGCCGCGAAAAGCTACCAGGCAAAAGAAGGCGACCAGGTTCTCATCGATTTCGAAGGCAAGGTCGACGGCGAGGCGTTCGAAGGCGGCAAGGGCGAAGGCATGACCGTTATAATCGGCTCGGGCCAGCTCATTCCGGGCTTCGAGGAACAGCTTGTCGGCGTGAAGGCGAACGACGCCAAAGAGGTCAAGGTGACCTTCCCCGACGATTACAATGTCGATTATCTCAAGGGCAAGAAAGCCGTCTTCGACGTCACCGTCGGCGAAGTCCGTTCGGCCAAGGACGCGAAACCCGACGACGCTTTCGCCAAATCGCTGGGGCTCGAAGGCATCGACCAGCTTCGCGAGCTGATGAAGGGGCAGGTCGAGCAGGAACTTAACGGTCTCACGCGCACGCATATGAAGCGCAAGCTGCTCGACCAGCTCGCTTCGAGCCACGATTTCCCGGTCCCGCCGACTATGGTCGAAGCCGAGTTCGACCAGATATGGAAGCAGCTCGAGCATGAAGCGAGCCACGAGCCCGATCCCGAAGCCGCGCGAAAGGAAATGGAAGACGAGAAAGGCGATTATCAGCGGATCGCCGAACGCCGCGTCCGGCTCGGGCTGCTGCTGTCCGAGATCGGCCAGAAGAACGGCGTGCAGATCAGCCAGGCCGAGATGAACCAGCTGATCGCGCAAGCCTCGCAGCAATATGGCGCCGAGGATCGCGAGCGTTTCATCCAGTATATCCAGCAGGATCCGATGGCGGCCGCGCAGCTTCGCGCGCCGCTCTACGAGGACAAGGTCGTCGATTATCTGTTTGCGAACGCCAAGATCACCGATCGCAAGGTGACCCGCGACGAACTCGAAGCGGCGATCGAAGCCGAAGAGGAAGAGGCTCCCAAGCCCGCGCCAAAGAAAGCAGCGCCGAAGAAAAAGGCGACCGCCAAGCCTGCTGCCGCCAAGAAAGACGGTGAAGCCAAGCCGGCCCCGAAAAAGGCGGCGTCGAAGAAGCCCGTCGCGGCGAAAGCCGCCGCCAAGAAAGCGCCCTCGAAGAAGCCTGCCGCAAAGGCAAAGGCCGCGCCCAAGAGCTAGCCGTCGCGCGGCGTATCCCAACGCCTTGTTAACCATTGCTCGCCTAGAAACCGGGCATTGGACGGCGCAGCGCGGGGTGGCTTATGGAACATGTCGGGAAATTCATTGCCGAGCGCGAAATTCAGCCGCTAGCGGTGGCGTCGTCGCCGCGCGTCGCGGTGATCCTGCCTTGCTACAATGAAGAGGCGGCGATCGCGCAGACGGTCGCCGATTTTCGCGCCGCGCTGCCCGACGCGCGTATATTCGTTTACGACAACAATAGTTCGGACCGGACGGCCGAAGTGGCGGCCGATGCCGGCGCCATCGTCCGCACCGAGCGCATGCAGGGCAAGGGGCATGTCGTGCGGCGGATGTTCGCCGACATCGAGGCCGATATCTATGTGATGGCCGATGGCGACGCGACCTATGAGGCCGCAGCAGCGCCGCGGCTCGTCGCGCGGCTCGCCGGCGAACAGCTCGACATGGTCGTCGGCGCGCGCGAGAGCACGGTCGGGGCCGCCTATCGCAGCGGCCACCGCTTCGGCAACGCCATGCTGACGGGTATTTTAGCGCGACTGTTTGGTAGAAGTTTCAACGATATATTATCGGGTTATCGCGTATTTTCACGACGTTTTGTGAAGAGTTTTCCGGTGCTGTCGCAAGGCTTTGAAATCGAGACCGAGATCAGCGTCCACGCGCTCGAACTCCATATGCCCGTCGCCGAGGAATTGACCGCGTACAGCGCGCGGCCCGAGGGCTCGGAATCGAAGCTCTCGACCTATCGCGACGGCTGGCGGATATTGCGGACGATGGCGACGCTCTTCCGGATGGAGCGGCCGGTGCTGTTCTTTGGGATCGCCGCCGGGCTGCTGGCGCTGACCGCCATTATCCTCGCCATCCCGCTCGGCGTCACCTACGCACAGACCGGGCTGGTGCCGCGTCTTCCTACCGCGATATTGGCGACGGGCCTCACGCTGCTGGCCTTTCTCAGCCTGTTTACGGGGCTCATCCTCGACACCGTCGTGCGCGGCCGTCGGGAGGTCCGGCGGCTCGCCTATCTGGCTTTCCCGGCGCCCGGTTCCACCGCCGATCGATAAGCCCTCTTGAAGCGGCGCGTGGAAATCGCGATGTTGGGCGTCACAGTTTCCCGGAAAGGCCAAGAATGAACGACCTCATCCAAGACTCGCTCGTCCCCATCGTTATCGAACAGTCCAATCGCGGCGAGCGGAGTTTCGACATATTTTCGCGGCTCTTGCGTGAGCGGATCATCTTCCTGACCGGCGAGGTCGAAGACAATATGGCGTCGCTGATCACTGCCCAGCTGCTTTTCCTCGAATCGGAAAATCCCAAAAAAGACATCTACATGTACATCAATTCGCCCGGCGGATCGGTGACCGCCGGCATGGCGATCCACGACACGATGCAATATATCCGGCCGCGCGTCGGCACCGTTTGCATCGGCTTCGCCGCTTCGATGGGCAGCTTCCTGCTCGCCGCCGGCGAGCCCGGCATGCGCGTCGCGCTGACCAATGCGCGCGTGATGGTGCATCAGCCTTCGGGCGGAACGCGTGGCGTCGCCGCCGACATCGAGATCCACGCCAAGGAAATCCTGCGCGTCCGCCATCGGATGAACGAGCTTTATGCCAAATATACCGGCAAGCCGCTCGACGCGATCGAGCTGGCAGTCGAGCGCGACAAATTCTTCTCTGCCGACGAAGCGAAGGAATTCGGGCTCGTCGACGAGGTGTTCGACAAGCGGCCGATGGTCGAAGGCGCGAAGGGCGATGGCAAGGACGGCAAGACCGATTAAGCCGTTAGCCACATTCTTGTGCAATTAAGTGATTGTCCCGCATCGGCGATGCGGGTTAGTATAGCGACGGCGGACGCAGGACCGCCGAAAGGATCGAGATCATGACGAAGTTGAGCGGCGGGGACTCGAAGAGCACGCTTTACTGCTCGTTCTGCGGCAAGTCGCAGCACGAAGTACGCAAGCTGATAGCCGGTCCGACGGTGTTCATCTGCGATGAGTGCGTCGAGCTTTGCAACGATATCATCCGCGAGGAGACCAAGGGCGCGATCGGCTCGAAGAAGGGCGACGGCGGGGTTCCGGCGCCGATCGATATCTGCAATGTGCTCGACGATTATGTCATCGGGCAGGACCGCGCCAAGCGCGTGCTCTCGGTAGCCGTCCACAATCATTACAAGCGCCTCAACCATGGCCAGAAGGGCGCCGATGTCGAACTCGCCAAGTCTAACATCATGCTTGTCGGCCCGACCGGCTGCGGCAAGACGCTGCTCGCGCAGACGCTGGCGCGCATCCTCGACGTGCCGTTCACCATGGCCGATG
>CAYQVL010000184.1:0-4494 GCA_964420825.1 uncultured Sphingomonadaceae bacterium | reverse complement strand
TGATCGAGGCGTGCATGGCGGACGCCGGCGCGATTCCGGCGAACACCGCGATGATCGGCGATACGAGTTTCGACATGGCGATGGCCAAGGCGGCGGGTGTGGTGGCGATCGGCGTCGCCTGGGGCTATCACGCGCCCCACGATTTGAGCGCGGCCGGCGCCGATATCGTCGTCGAGCGTCCGGCCGACCTGTTCGATGCGCTGGAGAATTTGCAATGACCCCGGAAGACCGCGAGTGGCTCGCCAAATCGCGTTACCAGACGATCCAGCTTTTGCGCTTTACCGGCATCGTCGTGATGGTTCTCGGCATGTGGATTTGGGCGGGCGATATATTGCGGATCGGCGGCTGGCCGACACTCGGCGCGCCGCTGTTCGTCCTCGGCGCCTTTGAGGCGCTGTGGCTTCCGGTGATTTTGGCTCGCCGCTGGAAGAGTCCGCCCGACGCATGAAGCGATTCTACGACACTGCCGAGGCGGTACGCAGCGATCTGGGCTGGGGGGTCGCGCTCGACGGCAAGCCGGTCAAAACGCCCGGCGACAAACCGCTCGCGCTCCCCGCGCAGATGCTCGCCGATGCGATCGCCGCCGAATGGGCGGGGCAGGAGGACAGGATCGATCCCGCGTCGATGCCGCTGACCGGTCTCGCCAACGCCGCGATCGAGCAAATCGCGCCCGATCCCGAAAGCTTTGCCGCCGGCCTCGCGGCCTATGGCGAAACCGATCTGCTCTGCTACCGCGCCGACGCCCCGGTCGAACTCGCGGCGCGCCAGTGCGAAGCCTGGGATCCGCTGCTCGCATGGGCGGAAAAACGCTATGGCTGCGGCTTTGAAACGGCCACCGGCGTCGTCCACCGCCCGCAGCCCGCAGCGACCGTCGCGCGGCTGCGCGAAGCGGTCTTCGCGCTCGATCCGTTCCGCCTCGCGGGCCTGTCGCCGCTGACGACGATCGGCGGCTCGCTCGTCGCCGCGCTGGCGCTGATCGAAGGGGCGTTCGATGAGGACACGGTCTGGGCGGCGACGCGGCTCGACGAGGATTGGCAGGCCGGCCAATGGGGCGAGGATGTTGAGGCGATCGCCGCGCGCGACGCCAAGCGCCGCCAGTTCGGCGCGGGGATGCGCTTTCTCCGGCTATTGGATGCGTGACGCTCTTTCTCGCCCTAGCGGCAAGCGGCGCTAGCTTTCCTCGGCTCCGAAGCGGTCGTCGCTGGCGATATGGCTCGGCAGGAACCAGCGTGCGATAATCGCGCCGGCGACGATGAAGCTCACCGCATCGGCGAAAAAGGCATAGCCGTGGAAGAGCCAACCCTGATGCCACCAGATCGGGTTGCCGAGGTGCATGTAGAAAGACGCGGCGATCCCGAACAAGGCGATGATCGACAGCCGCGCCGCGAACTCGCGGACATGGCCCGATAGCGTGAACAGCGCGGCGCCGAGGATCAGCGCCGAAATCAGCATATGGATGAAGCCGCCGAGCATCGCGCCGCTGTCGTTCACGGCGAATCCGTTGGGATTGTAATGGATCATCGCGATCGGGCCGTCGATATACATGCGCTGCTGAACCACGCCCGATCCTGAAGGGACGAGGGCGGTCGAAGCGCCGTCATTGTTCATATTCGCCGCAAGCACGCTCTGGATCGCGGCGGCTTGCCGGTCGCCGACATCGCCGACCGGAATGCTGCCGAGCAGCCCGAAAAAGATGAAGCCCAGAACGAACATCGCGACCGCCGCGACGACCGAACCCAAAACGACGCGTATCATTGGCCTACTCCCTGTTGCCCGGCGCAAAGTTACGCCGTCGCGCCGCAATTGGGAAGCCTTTCGTCGTGCCGGCGCCGCCGTGAAGCTGTTACCCCGTCAGCCCCCGCACGAAATCGACGAGCCCCGTTCGGCGGTTGCGGCGCAGCCGTTCGGCGTCGAGAATCGCCCGCGTCTTGGCGAGGCAGGCCTCTGCGTCGTCGTTGACAAGGACATAGTCATATTCGGCCCAATGGCTGATTTCGCCCGCCGCGCGTTCCATCCGTCCGGCAATAACGGCGTCGCTGTCGGTGCCGCGGCTACGCAATCGGCGCTCGAGCTCGGCCATCGAGGGCGGCAGGATGAAGACGCGGACGATATCGGGATCGACCTGTTTGAGCTGCTGCGTTCCCTGCCAGTCGATGTCGAGCAGCACGTCGCGGCCCTGGCCGAGTGAGGCGTCGATCTCCGATTTGAGCGTACCGTAGCGGCGGTCGAAGACATGCGCCCATTCAAGAAAGGCATCGCCCTCGATCATCTCGTCGAATTTGCCTTCGCTGACGAAATGATAGTCGCGCCCGTCGACCTCGCCATCGCGGATCGGCCGCGTCGTCGCCGATACCGACATCGCGATCTCGTCATCGGCTTCGATCAGCATGCGCGCGATGGTGGACTTGCCCGCGCCGCTCGGCGATGACAGGACGAAGAGCAGCCCGCGGCGCTGCAAACGGATTGGATCGGCCATGGGGCTGGTTCGCCGGGAATTCCGGCGAGGTCAAGACAGGAGGGCAATATCGCCCGTCGCTACTGGACTATTGCCGTCCTGTTGCTGGTTGCGACCGCGCTCATCCTGTTCGCGATGGGGCGGACGCCGATCTGCGAATGCGGCACGGTCAAATTGTGGACGAGCGCCGTGCACAGCGCCGATAACAGCCAGCATATTGCCGACTGGTACACGCCGAGCCATTTCATCCACGGGCTGATTTTCTACGGCCTCGCCTGGTGGCTCTTCCGCGCCCGCCCGCTCGGCGAGCGATTGTGCTTCGCGATCGCCTTCGAGGCAGGCTGGGAATTGCTCGAAAACTCGCCGCTGATCATCGACCGCTATCGCGAGGCGACCGCCGCCTTCGGCTATTCCGGCGACGCTATCGTCAACTCGCTCGCCGATATCGGCTGGATGGTGGTCGGCTTCCTCATCGCCCGGCGGATAGGGCTATGGCCGAGCGTCGCCATCGCGGTCGCTTTCGAACTCTTCACGCTGTGGATGATCCGCGACAATCTGACGCTCAATATCGTCATGCTCGTCTGGCCGATCGACGCGATCCGCGTCTGGCAGGGGGGATGACCGGCGCTCTTGCGCGGGCAGGAGCACGGCGTACTATGCGTCGTCGCGCTCGGGCGCGGTGCTTTCGGCCATGATTGTCTCTCCGCTCGCACGCGCGGTCGCCATCTCGGCGTCTTCGCTGGTCAGGCCCGTGCCGCCGCTGGCATCGCGCTCCTGTTTGCGGTCCCACAGGTATTTGGCGAGCATCCCGCCGCCGACCAGCGCCGCACCGGGCAGCGATCGCGTCGCGATGCGCGTTGCGGCGAGCCCGAGGCCCGCGCCCAATATTCCGCGCCCCGCCGTGCGTCCGTTGACTGCGCTGCCGAGCGCGCTTCGCGCGAGATTTCGCAACAGGCTCATAGTCGGGTCTCCCTGCTCGGCGCCATCGGCACCGCTTCCTTAAAGCTATGCGTGATATGGGGAAAGCGATTTGCGATGCCCGCCTTGTGATGCGCGCGCTTGGTCGCGCTGACGATCTGATCGCGCAAAGTCGTCGGAAGGCTCGCATCCATTTGCATATTCGGTATCGCTCCTGTTCGTTGCGGGTAAGCAACCAACGGGCGCGGCAAGCGAGAGTTCCGCGTCAGGCCGCAGCCACACCCTCGGGCAGAATCTCGCTTTTGCGGCTGCCCGTCAGCCGGCGCATGACCGTCTCGATCGGTCCGCGCGCAAACCGGCGGCGCCACAGCGTCGCGAGCAGCACGATGACGGCATAGAAGAGAACGGCATAGCCAAGCGTCCATGCGGTGCTGTGCTGGCCGCCGAGCCCGATCCAGTCGAGCGCCCAGATGGCGATGCTGCCGTGGACGATATAGACGGTCAGCGCGAGCTGACCGGCATGGATGAACGGCGTCAGCCAGACTTTGCCGTTCCACCGCTCGCCCGCCGAAAGGCACAGCGAAGAGACCGCCATCGCCCAGCCTATGCCGACGGCGACGAAGAGCGGCATCGGCGGATAGGGTTCGGTGCCGAAATTGTCGGCGACAGGCTCGATGGCGATAGCGGGTGCGATATTGAGCAGCGTCTTGAGCAGTCCGATGCCGAGCAGCGCGAAGGCGATAGCTTCGGCGGCGAGCGCGAGCGCGATGCCTCCCCATAGCATCAGCCGCCGGATATGCCGGTCGCCGACGTCGAGGCGGCCGATGATCATCCCGGCGAACAGGAAGGCGAGCCAGGGGAAGAGCGGATGATAGCCCTGGAAAAACACGTCGATGGCGATGTCGCGTGCGGTCAGCGCGGCGGTCGTGTCCCAGAAGGGAATGCCGAATTGCGCGGGCAGGACAAGATAGAGCGCCGGGAAAATCGCCGCCGCGACGACGCCGAGCGCTATCAGCATGCGGTTCGAAACGGTTAGCACGAGCGCCGCGAGAAACAGGTAGACGCCGTAGAAATGGAGGATGTCGAATTCCCAGATCCGGCGAAAGGCGAGCCCGATAATG
>CAYQVL010000183.1:0-4539 GCA_964420825.1 uncultured Sphingomonadaceae bacterium | reverse complement strand
GCTGCCGGCCGGCGCCGCCCTTGCCGCGCGGCGCCTTGAAATGCTGGGCATAACGAAAGTCGATCAGCGTATTGAGCCCCTCGACCGCCTCGAAGATGATATCGCCGCCCTTGCCGCCGTCGCCGCCATCGGGGCCGCCGAACGGGACATATTTTTCGCGCCGGAAGCTGACCGCGCCGGCACCGCCATGGCCCGAGCTCAGATAGATTTTGGCCTGATCGAGAAAATGCATCCTCGCCATTTAGGGAGGGCGAGGAGGATTGGCCAGAAATTGCCGCAAAAGAGCATCAATTCGGCTAATCGCGGCTTTGATCGCCGGGCAGTGCCATGCTGTCGAAGAGTCGTTTGGTCGCCATGTCGCGCGCGGTTTCTCGCGGCAGGCCGAGCGAATTCGCGAGCGGCCCCCCGAGCAAGGCGTCGCCGAGCGCCCATAGGACGAGTCCGAGCGTGTCTTCGTGCATCGGCGTGTCGTCATGGCCCTCGCCGAGCTGATCGACGAGATCGTGAATGGTTTCGACGATCGGATCGAGCGCATCCTCATTGCCGGTTACGATCATCCAGCTCGCGAGTGCGCCGGCGCCTTCCTTGTCGAAGGCGTCAAAGGTCAGGTCAACGATTTCGCGCGGATTCCCTTCGCCGCTGCGCGCCTTGAACACCGCTTCGCCGATTGTCGCACAGACTCTTTCGGCGAGCATTTTGGCCAGCGCCTTTTGCAACCCCGATGCCGAGCCGAAATGGTGGAGCAGGTTGGCGTGGGTGCGGCCGATGCGTCCGGCGACCGCTTTCAGCGTCACCGCCTGCGGCCCGGCTTCGATCAGCAGCTCGCGCGCGGCGCGCAACGCGGCCGACCGGCTTTCCTCGGGGGTAAGGCGCTTCTTCATTATTGACATCTATGTAAGCAGTGTCCAAATATCGGTTTGAATCGGAGTTGCACCATGACCCAAGATAAAACCCCTGTCGACCTCACAATCACGCCGCGCGACCGCCGCTTCGGTCGCGATGCAACGCAGAATCGCTGGTGGATGAACCGCGATCCGGTGGCGACGGCATTTTACAATGCGTTGTCGGTGACCTTCCCCAAGGGCGAGGCCTTTTTCATCGAAGCGGTCAAGGCGCATCGTGACGGCGTTTCGCCGCGCCTGGCGGTCGAAATCCGTTCGTTCGTCCAACAGGAAGTCATGCACAGCCGCGAACATGTCGCGTTCAACCGCAAGGTCGCCGAAACCGGCTATGACATCAGCGCGCTCGAGCAGGTGGTTACCGACTCGCTCGAAGCCACAAAGGACAGGCCCGAAATCGTCAACCTGGCCGTCACCATGGCGCTCGAACATTATACCGCGATCCTAGCCCACCAGTTTCTTTCCGATCCCGATCTGCTCCACGGCGCCGATCAGGAATGGGCCGACCTTTGGCGCTGGCACGCGATAGAGGAGATCGAGCACAAGGGTGTCGCCTTCGATACCTGGCGGCACGCGACGCGCGATTGGTCGCGCTGGCAGCGCTGGAGCGTGAAGGCCCGCGTCATGATGCTCGTGACGCTGCAATTCTGGCCGCGGCGCATTCGCGGGATGCGTATCCTGCTCGCGCAGGACGGCATCACCGGCTGGCGTGCGCTGGCGCGGATCAACTGGTACCTCTGGGGCAGGCCCGGCCAGCTCCGCCGCGCGCTCACGCCCTGGCTCGAATTCTTCCTGCCCGGCTTCCATCCGTGGAACCGTGACGACCGCGCGCTGATCCGCGTCGTCGAGAGCGACTATCAGGATGCGATCATGCCGGCGAACGAAACGCGCGGGGCGGTAGCGGCCTAGCGGCGCCTGTTCTCACGGAAGAAGGGCGTCTCAGGCTGCGAGCGCCGGCACCATCGCGGCGTCGTGAGCCAAGCCGTTCCCGCACTTGAGCTCGAACGCCACCCAGTCGGCTTCATAGCCTTGTTCGAGTCTATGCCGCCGCATGCTGCGGCCCGTTTTGCGAAAGTCGAGTTTCTCGAGCACCCGGCCCGCGGCAAGGTTATCGATGAAATGGCCCGCCGCAATCCGCCTGTAGCCGAGCGATATGCGCGCGTTGTCGATCGCCGCGCGCACCGCTTCGGTCGCGAAGCCGCGATTCCAGCGATCGGACGCGATCCAGTAGCTTAGTTCGGGCGCGCCACTTTCGTCGTCGAAACCGATAGCACCGATCAGCTGCACCGGATTGGCGGTGCGGTCGAAGATCAGGAAGCACGGATAGCGCGGATCACGCGGCGTTTTGAGAAAGCGTTGGGCGTCGCCGAGCGAATAGGGCCAAGGCGCGCGCGCCAGATTGCGGACGATGCGCTCGTCGGCGATCGTCTTGGCGAGGACAGCGGCATCCTCGATCCAGCCGGGTCTGAGCAGCAATCTCCGGGTAACCGCGAACATGTCTCTCTCTCCAGGCACCCTCGATGCTTCTCCTAGCGTTCCGTCCATTTGTGACTTCGTTGCCGGAGCGGCTCGAGTTACATCCGCAGTGCGAAAAGCCGCAATAGCCAAGTTCGATGACGCTAATGTGAGGGAGACCACAAAAAAGGGAGACGGGCTAGCCCGTCTCCCTCAAACGGTCCCGTTTCCGGAACCCTCGGGCTGCCCTCTCAGAGAACAGCCCCCGATCGACTGTCCTTATTCGGCGGCTTGCGCCATTTCGACATTTACAAAGGTCTTGCCGCCGCGGCCTTTGTTGAATTTGACGTTGCCGTCGACGAGCGCAAAAATCGTGTGATCGCGACCGAGTCCGACATTCTTGCCCGGATGCCATTTGGTGCCGCGTTGGCGCACGAGGATGTTGCCGGCGACGACGGTTTCGCCACCGAATTTTTTCACGCCGAGGAATTTGGGGCTCGAATCGCGACCGTTCCGCGATGAGCCGCCTGCTTTCTTATGTGCCATTGGTCGTTATTCCTTACGCGTCTTTGTCGTCGCTCTTGGCGGCGGATTTCTTGGCGGGCGCTTTCTTGGCCGGTGTCTTTTGAGCAGCGTCTGCCGTCTTGGCGGTCGCGGCTTTTTTGGCGGGCGCCTTCTTCGCCGGAGCCGGCTTGGCGGCTTCGTCTTTGGCGTCCTCGGCCGGCGCGTCGGCCTTGGCCGCGGTCTTTTTCGGCGCGGCTTTCTTTTCGTCGCCGATGCTCGTGATCTTGAGCACCGTCAGCCATTGGCGATGGCCGTTGCGCCGGCGATAATTGTGCCGCCGCCGCTTTTTGAAAACGATGACCTTGTCGCCGCGGCCCTGTTCCAGAATCTGCGCGGCCACATTGAGACCTTTGGTGTCCTTGAGCTTATCGCCATCGCCCGCCAGCAGAATGTCGCCCAGCGACACGCTGTCGCCGGCTTCGCCAGCGATCTTCTCGACGGTGATGACGTCGCCTGCGGCAACGCGATACTGCTTGCCGCCCGTGCGCACTACTGCGAACATGCTATCTCGACCTTCTTAAAACTGATTTCAGCGCAAGCGATCGGCCACGGCCAACCCCCCGCGCGGGAAAGCGAGCCGAATATGGGAACGGCCCGCGATTGTCAACCGATGCAGGGCGCGAATATCAGGCCGCCGCCGCTTCGTCTTCGACGCTCTCGCGGTCGAGAAATTCGCGGACGAGCCCGATGAACTCATCGGCATGGCTGAGCATGAAGAGATGGCCGCCATCCTTGATGATTACAAGTTCGCTGCCGGGTATCAGCAGGTTCAGGATGCGGCCGTTTATCGGGCGGACGACCGGATCGCGATCGCCGGTCATGATCAGCGTAGGTTTGTTGAGGAACGGGAGCGCCGGGGCGCTCGTCCAGCCGAGCATCGCCAGCAGCTGGTAGAAATAGCCGATCTTCGACGGCGGTTTGATGCGGTGGATATGACCGCCCGACCCGCTCGTCGATCCGCCATAGAGCGTTGCGAAATGCGTCTCCATGAACTTGGGGTCGATATAGCGCCGCGGGTCGGCCATTTTGGACAGCGCTTCGACTTTGCCGGGCACCATCAGCATGCCCGTCGTCGTCGCCACCAGAATGAGCCGGTTGATGCGGCCGCCATGCTGGAGCGCGAAATGCTGCGCCATTGCGCCGCCCCAACTCACCCCCATGACATCGACGAGCGGCAAATCGTAACGATCGAGCAGCAGCGCGCTGATCCGGGACATGGTGAAGGCATTATAGGGCAACACTGGATCGGGAGATCCGCCGACACCGGGCATATCGAAGGTTATGAAATCGCGATCGTCGAGCGCTTCGGGCAAGGGCGCGGCGACTTCGGTATTGGCGCCGATGCCGTTGAAGAAGAGCAGCGGGAGTTTGCCGTTCGGCGCGCCTGTATAGCGCCAATAGGCGACCTGCAGCTCGCGCCCCCCGACGGTTTCAAGCGCGAACTCGGGCGCATGCATGTGGCTGGCTGTGGGCATCGCGACTCTTTCAGTTGTGCGGGTAACGGATATGCGTCGCCGCCTTGGGTCGAGCCCGCCGCGGCGGCTACAAGTTATTCCAGAACATACAGGCCCGGCGCAGGTTCCATCGGCTTGTGGGCCTTGCTGCCGAGCGTCGCGGGAGC
>CAYQVL010000182.1:0-4540 GCA_964420825.1 uncultured Sphingomonadaceae bacterium | reverse complement strand
CGGTTCCTTATGCTCGGGGATGATGACGATCGTCGCCGGCGAAACGATCACGCGCGGGTCCTGATAGGGCGTCGAACGGATGCCGCGCGAAACGATCAGGCGGATATGGACGCCCTCCTCCATCCCCTCATTGGCGTCGAGCGTCTCGTAGAGCCGCACCTCGAGCGCCTCGCGATCGATCCCGATATCGATCATGATCGCCTTGGCGCCCTCGAACAACCGGTCGAGATGGCGGTCGAGAAAGGCGATTCGCCCCTTGTGGACGCGCAGCCCCTCCCAGACGCCGTCGCCGAGCATGAATCCCGAATCGAACACCGAGACCGTCGCCTCGGCGCGCGGCGTATTTACGCCGTTGATATTGATGAGGATATCGCCGTTGCGCGGATCGGCGCTATAGTCGTGTGTTCCCTTGGCCATCGCGCTGCTATAGGTGCGAGCGCGCGTAGCACCAAGAGTGCACGTGGCGTGGCGGAGTCGGACAAAACTATATCGAATTGGCCCTTCAAACGCCCAAAATTGATATAGGTTGCTCGACTCAACGCGAGTCCCCCACAGCCCGTCGCGTGCAGGGCCGATAGATTCGCCGGGGCGCAACAATATTGCTAGCTCATATTCCAGCAATCACCGCACACAGGGTCGCACGTGTCACAGAATCGGCAAGAAGCTGCCGGGCTGCTCGCCCGAATAAGAGCGTTTTTTCCTGACCACGAGCTTCATATTCGCTCGGGCGGGAAGCTGCGCTTCGTCAGAATTTCCAGCAAGTTACAGATCAGGGTGGCCGGTGCGGCGATCCTCGCGCTGTTGCTGTGGCTGGCGGTGACGCTGGTGATGGTCGGGCTCCAGGTCAAGGATGCCAGCGACCGAGTCGCGCTCGACCAGCGCGCCGAACGAGTCGACGCATCGGCCGCGCGCGTCGAAACCTATCGCGACAGCGTCGAAGCCCAGATCAATCGCGTCGAACGCCGGCAGGCGCTGCTCGATTCGCTCGTCCAGCGCCATTTCGGCAATCTCGAGGACGAGGAAGCCGCGGCGGCCGATGCCAGCGAAACCAGCGCAGCGATCGGCGCCGTCATTCCCGAGGCCGCCGGTCTGGCCGGGATCGAAGCACGCCAGCTTGTCTTTGCCCGCGCGCTCCGCAGCGCCGTCGAGGCACGCACCGCGCAGACAGCCGAAGCGATCCGCGAATTCGGACTCGATCCGAACGCGATGAGCCGCCAGGCGATGGGCGGCCCGATGATCCCGGTTCATACCAGCGAAACGCGAGGCAACGGCGTCGACGACGAACTCGCCGATCTCGAAGTGGCGCTCAACCGGCTCGCCGTCATGGAGCTTTCGCTGCTTGCGATACCCTCGTCGCAGCCCACCTCGACGGCCTCGATGAGCAGCCCCTTCGGGCTGCGCAGCGATCCCTTCAACGGCAGTCGTGCCATGCACAGCGGCCTCGATTTCCGGGGGACGCAGGGTCAGGGCATCCTGGCATCTGGCGATGGCCGGATTCGCTTCACCGGGCGCAAGGGCGGCTATGGCAATGTCATCGAGATCGATCATGGTGCCGGCGTTGTGACGCGCTATGCCCATCTTTCGGGCATCGACGTACGCCCCGGCCAGCGCATTCGGCGCGGCCAGCGCATCGGCCGGATGGGCAGCACCGGTCGTTCGACTTCCACGCATCTGCATTATGAGGTACGTATCAATGGCCGCGCGGTGAATCCGCGGCCCTTATTGGAGGCAGACCGTCATGTTCTTGAGATCCAGTCCGTCGCAGGACGACGCAATGACGATGCCGTCGAGCGCGGCTGACCGCTCGACCTTTTCAGTCATCGGATCGGACGTTACCGTCGCGGGCGATATCGACGCCAGCGTCGACCTCCATGTCGACGGCAAGATCGACGGCGACATCCGTTGCACGGTCCTTATTCAGGGCGGCAACAGTGTTATCACCGGCGCGATCACCGCCGAACAGGCCCGCATCGCGGGGACGGTCGAAGGATCGATCGCGGCCAAGGATCTGATCATAGAGGCTTCGGCAAGCGTGCTGGGCGATGTGACTTACGAAAAGCTCAGCATCGCCACGGGTAGCCATGTCGAAGGCCATTTCCGCCCCAAAAGCGCAGGCTCGCTCAACAAGCCCAATGCGCCCGGACTCGCCAAGGACCCGCCGCTGACGCTCGTCGACGAGGCCCCCGACGACGAAAAGAGCAAGTCGCAGGCTTCGGCCTTTTAGGGGCGCGTACTTCTGCGCAGGCAGGAGCCAGAGAAGCAGGCGCGTCCGACCTTCCCCTGGCGGCGAGGGATTAAACAGGGATACCCCGGAAAATTCTGCGTCACTGCGAGGAGCCGAAGGCGACGCGGCAATCCAGTGTGGCGCGGACGGCCCTGGATTGCGTCGCTGCGCTCGCAATGACGGCCAATGCTCAGGCCATCCCGCTCTAGCTGTCTGGAGCTCCTGCCTATAAAGGAGCACGGCTAACGCAGCCCTCCCGCGCCGCTATTCGCCGCGGTGGTCGCCGACCACCTCGCCGCCCTTGATCACCAGATCGACGCTTTCGAGCTCGCTGATATCGGCGAGCGGATCGCCGGCGACGGCAATCAGGTCGCCATAGCGTCCTGCTGCGATCGCGCCGACATCGCCGGTCCGCCCGAGCGCCTCGGCGGCGTTGGCGGTCGCCGCCTGGATCGCCTGCATCGGCGTCATTCCGAAGCGCACCATCCGCGCGAACTGGCGGCCATTGGTGCCATGCGGATAGATGCCCGCGTCCGAGCCGAAGACATGCCGCGCGCCGAGTTCGACCGAACGGCAAAAGCTTTCGCGCTGGCGTGTACCGACCTGGCGTTCCTTTTCGAGATTTTCCTCGAGCACGCCGTTCGCGGCCCCTTCGGAAAGCGTATATTCGGTGTTGTAGATATCCATCGACAGCCAGGCGCCGTGCGCGATCGCCATGCGGATCGCTTCGTCGTCGAGGAAGCTGGCATGTTCGATCGTGTCGACGCCGGCGCGGATCGCCGCCTTGATCCCCTCGGTGCCGTGCGCGTGGGCGGCGACGTGCATACCGAGCATATGCGCTTCGTCGGCGACCGCGCGCATTTCCTCTTCGGTCATCTGCTGCGCGCCGGGATCGGTATTGTGCGAGAAGACGCCGCCGGTCGCGCAGATCTTGATGACCCCGGCACCATAGCGGCGGTTCTGGCGGACCGCGACGCGCGCCGCGAGCGGCCCGTCGACGCCCTGATTGGGCTCGCCGACGCTGACCGAAGGCGGCAGCCCGGTAACGTCGCAATGACCGCCCGTCGCGCCGAAGGCATTGGCGGCGGCGACGACGCGCGGACCCGGATAGAAGCCGCCGTCAATGCCCTGACGCAGCGCGACATCGTTATAATTGCTGCTGCCGACATTGCGGACGGTGGTGAAGCCCGCATCAAGCGTCCGCCGCGCATTTTCGACGCCGATCGTGGCCCAGAAGCTGTCGGTATATTCGAGCCAGCGCCAGCCGCCGATCGTCGCGTCCGAATCGAGGTGGACGTGCATGTCGATCAGCCCAGGGAGCAAGGTCATCCCCGGCAGATCGAGCCGCTCGGCATCGGCTGGGACCGCAGGCGGCGCATCGCCGCCGCTGGTCACCGAAACGATCCGCTCGTCGATGATGACGACGACGGGCGCTTCGACGACGCGGCCGGCGAGGACGTCGATCATCCGCCCCGCGGTGACAACGAGCGTCGCCGCCGAGGCGGCGACCGGGAAAATCAACACCGCCATAAAGGCGATCAATCGTGTAATCATGGTCTGTCCCCTGCCCCGGCGCTGCGCGGCCTCAATAGTGAATCACCCGCCCATAGGCGTCGAGCACGCTTTCGTGCATCATTTCCGACAGCGTCGGGTGCGGGAAGATCGTTTCCATCAGCTCAGCCTCGGTGGTCTCCAATTGCCGTGCGACGACATAGCCCTGGATCAATTCGGTAACCTCGGCGCCGATCATGTGCGCGCCCAATAGCTCGCCGGTCGTCTCGTCGAACACCGTCTTGACGAAGCCTTCGGCCTCACCGAGCGCGATCGCCTTACCGTTGCCGATGAAGGGGAATTTACCGACTTTCACCTTGCGGCCGGCCTCCTTGGCGGCGGCTTCGGTCATCCCGACGCTGGCGACCTGCGGACGCGAATAGGTGCAGCCCGGAATATTTTCGGTCGAGAAGCAATGCGGATCCTTGCCGGCGAGCTTTTCGACCGCGACGACCCCCTCGTGGCTGGCCTTGTGGGCCAGCCAGGGCGGGCCGGTTACGTCGCCGATCGCGAGGATGCCCTCGACATTGGTACGGCCGAAGCCGTCGACCTCGATATGGCCGTTCTTCGCAGTCTTCACGCCGATCTTGTCGAGCCCGATATCCTCGGTGTTGGGGACGATGCCGACGGCGACGATGGCATGAGTGAACTCGTCGGACCGGGACTTGCCCTTGGCGTCCTTGACCTCGGCCTTGACGCCCTTGCCGCCCGCTTCGAGCTTCTCGACGCTCGCGCCGGTCAGGATCGTCATCCCCTGCTTCTTGA
>CAYQVL010000181.1:0-4556 GCA_964420825.1 uncultured Sphingomonadaceae bacterium | reverse complement strand
AAGCGACGCGCTCGTTTCGGCGCAAGGCGCGATCCACGGTCATGAAGCGGTCATCGCCGTTCAGAACTTCGCCTTCATGGGCGGGTCGATGGGCCTCGCCGTCGGCGAAGCCTTCGTCCGCGCGGCGCGCGCGGCGATTGCCGCACATTGCCCCTATATCATCTTCACTGCTTCAGGCGGCGCGCGCATGCAGGAAGGCGCGCTCTCGCTGATGCAGATGCCCAAGATGACGGTCGCGGTTCAGGAGCTGCGCGAGGCGGGCCTCCCATATATCGTCGTGCTTACCGATCCGACATCGGGTGGCGTGATGGCGAGCTACGCAATGCTAGGCGATATCCAGATCGCCGAGCCCAAGGCGCTGCTGGCCTTTACCGGCCGCCGGGTTATCGAGAATACGATCCGCGAAAAACTCCCCGACGATTTCCAGACGTCGGAATATCTGCTCGATCACGGCGCGCTCGACATGGTCGTCGAACGCGGCGAACTGCGCGATCGGCTGGCGCAGATCATCGGCTATCTCCATCCGCAACGCGAGGCCGCCGCCTGATTCCCCCTCCCCTTCAGGAGAGGGGCTCTAATGGACCATGCCCGCTCGACCGACCCCGAAGTCCAGCGCCAGCTCGATCGTCTGGCGACGCTTTCTCCCGGCCGTGACACGCTTGGGCTCGAACGTGTAACCGCGCTTCTCGACCGCCTCGGTAATCCGCAGAACGATCTGCCGCCCGTCATTCACGTCGCCGGCACCAACGGCAAAGGCTCGGTCTGTGCATTCTTGCGAGCGGCGGCAGAGGCCGCCGGAATGACCGCGCACGTCTACACGAGTCCTCATCTCGTGCGCTTCAATGAACGGATTAGGATCGCCGGCAAGCTCATCGACGACAAGATGCTCGCGCCGCTCCTCGAAGAGGTGCTCGACTATGCGGACGGCATCGGCCCAAGCTTCTTCGAAGCGACGACCGCCGCTGCATTTCTCGCCTTCTCCCGATATCCGGCGAACGCCTGCATCGTCGAGGTAGGGCTCGGCGGGCGGCTCGACGCGACCAATGCTATCGCGCGCCCACTGATATGCGGCATCGCCCATCTCGGCGTCGATCATCAGGCATTTCTCGGTGACAGCGCGCTCGACATCGCGGGGGAAAAAGCCGGGATAGCCAAACGGGGGCGACCGGTCGTCACGCAGCAATATGGCGAGGATATCTCCCGGCGGATCGAGGAAATCGCATCGGCTCGGGGGGCGCAATTGTTCGTGCGGCCGCGACTGGGACGGCGCCGCCTATCGCGGCGAGCTCCATTATCGCGACAGCGAGGGCAAGTTGCGCCTCCCTCTACCCCGCCTGCCCGGCGCGCACCAGGCAGACAATGCGCTACTCGCCATCGCGATGTTGCGACACCAGAAACGGCTTGAAATTCCTCACGCGGCAATCCGCGCTGCGATGGGCTGGACTGAATGGCCGGCGCGGCTCCAGCAGCTCGAACCCGGACCGCTGACGGCGCGTCTGCCCGACGGCGCGGCGCTCTGGCTCGACGGTGGCCACAACCCCCTCGCCGCCGATGCGATCGCGACGCATTTCAAGGGCAACGCAGAACTGCACCTCGTCGCGGGGCTGCTCGCCAACAAGGACGCCCACGGCCTGCTCGCGCCCTTTGCCGGGCTGGCGCGCTCCGCGACATTCGTTCC
Source organism: uncultured Sphingomonadaceae bacterium (assembly GCA_964420825.1). GTDB lineage: Bacteria > Pseudomonadota > Alphaproteobacteria > Sphingomonadales > Sphingomonadaceae > Parasphingopyxis. Next base: position 2,878 of record CAYQVL010000181.1, on the reverse strand, counting down.
GGTCGAGGGGCATGACAGCCATGAACCCGAAGCGCTGGCGGCAATTGCGGCGGCTCACGGCATCGCGGCGAGCACGGCCGCCGATGTCGAGCGCGCGCTCGATCGGTTGGGCGGTGAACTTCCCGCCGACCGCCCTGCCACGGTCCTTATCCTGGGTTCGCTCTATCTCGCGGGCGAAGCGCTCAAGCTCAACGGCCAAGCGCCCGAATAGCTCCACATCAGGATCGCGGTGCGTCGCGGTCGATCGCCGGAACGTCCGCAGCCTCCTCGCCATCCTCGACTCCCGCCGTCCCCAGCGACCGGTCGACGAGTCCACTGCGGATCATCCACCAGAACAGGATCACGCCGGGAAACGCCGCGGCGGTCGTCAGCAGGTAGAAATTGACATAGCCCATGCCCTCGATCAGCGATCCCGCCGTCGTGCCGGTGAGGAAGCGGCCCAAGATGCTCGCCGCGGCCGAGAGCAGAGCAAAATGCGTCGCCGTGAATTTGAGATTACAGAGCGCCGACAGATAGGCCACGACGCACACGCCGCCGATGCCGCTGGCGAAATTCTCGAAGCCGATCGCGCCGGCCATGCCCCAGTTGCTGTGTCCGGCGGCGGCCAGCCCGGCAAAGCTGAAATTGGATACCGCCATCAGCACGAGGCTCAACAGAACCGAGCGCTTCATCCCCATTCGCGCATACAGCATGCCGCCGACGAATACGCCGATCAGCAGCGCCCAGAAACCGAGGCCGACATCGTAAAGTGCGATCTCGTCATTGGTGTAGCCGAGATCCTCGAACAGCAGCCGGAAGGTCAGATTGGCGAGCGTGTCGCCGATCTTGTGGAGAAGTACGAAGATCAGCACGATCCACGCGCCATGGCGCGAAAAGAACTCGACCAGCGGTCCGACGACCTTTGAGTCTTCGAGAAGCGACGTGCCGCTTGCCGAGATCTGGCCAAGCGACATGCACAGATAGGCAAGGAGCAGTGCGCCCAGCGCCAAAAGGGTGGGCACGGCGACCTGGGTGATGGGTCCGGCCCATCCCGTGACCGTGCCCCAATCGGTGAGCAGAACCGCGACGAGCGTTGCCAGCGGCGGCAGCAAGGCCCAGTTTATATGACCCGAACGCCCGATATCGCGCGCGCGCCGCGCGGTCAGATCGAAGAATGGGAACAGATAGCCGACGAGGACCATGAGGCTCAGGATTTCGACATTGAGCCAACGGTCGAGCAGGAGCGACAGCCAATAGGCGATCGGAAAGCTTGTGATGAAGATCGCATAGGGCGTGCGTCCCATGAACGCAGGCCAGAAACGGTCTATCTTTCTTTTGGGTTCGCCCATGACGATGGCGGTGATGACGGCGGGCAAGGCCAAAACGGCGCAGGCGACATAGGCCGCTCCCCAACCCTGCCGGGCAGCGACGACCAGCGCCAGGGCGCCGGCCACCGCCGCGCCGATCCGCCAGCCATATTGCGACATTCCCGATCCGACGCCGAGTTGGCGCGGCTCGAGCAATTCAATGCGATAGCCGTCGATAATGACGTCGAAGGTCGCTCCGGCCACCCCGACGAGAATCGCGGCGAAAGCCACAGCCTGCAGCGATCCGTTCGGATCGATATTGCCGAGCAGCGCCACCGCGGCCATCACGAACAGGCCGATGACCAGCATCCATGAGCGCCGCTGGCCGATGCGGCCGATCAGCGGCAGGCGAAAGCGGTCGATCGCCGGCGCCCATGCCCATTTGAGATTGTAGGCGAGGAAGGTCAGCGCGAATGCCGTAACCGCCGATTTCTCGATCCCGTCCTGGGCAAGGCGCGTGGTTAGCGTCGCGCCGATCATCGCGAAAGGAAAGCCTGAGGAAATGCCGAGAAAGAGCGACGCGAGCGGTGCCGCTTCGGCATAGGGACGGACGCCCTCGGGCAAATTGTCCCGCCATGTCGCAGGCGACGCTACGGCTTCGCTGGCATCGGTCATATCGGCTCTTCCTCCCCGAATTTTTACGGGAATTAGGCGGTAAAAGCCGCTATGGATAGCCCGTTATGAACGCTCTGACCCCCACCGAAGGCCAGCTCGCCCTCGCCGAGACGCTCGCCGCCGGCGATATGCAGCCCCGAGACTCGATCGCCTATGTCGACGCCGCGCGTTACACCGATCCAGCTTGGTATGCGCGCGAGAAGACCGTATTGTTCGATCGCCTGCCGCAAGTTATTGCTCCCTCGGCCTTGCTTCCGCAGACCAATATGGCGGTTCCGCATGACGGTTTCGGACGGCCGCTTCTGATTACGCGCGACAAGCAGGGCGACGCGCATGTCTTCCTCAACGTCTGCCGTCATCGCGGTACGCGGCTCGTCGAGGGCAGCGATCCCTGCAAGGCGCCACGGCTGATCTGTCCCTATCACGCCTGGGCCTATGCGCTCGACGGCGCGCTCAAGACGGTGCCGCGCTCCGACGCCTTTCCGGGCCTCGATATTGCCGAACACCATCTCGTCGAGCTGCCGTCTTGCGAAGCTGGCGGGCTGATCTGGTTTGCTCCCGATGGCGACGAGGCAGCCGATTTCGGCGAGGCGGAAACGCTGGGGGAAGATTTCGACGCCTTCAACCTCGCCGATCTCTATCTTTTCGCCCACCGCACTCATGATGTCGCGGCGAACTGGAAACTCGTCATGGACGCATTTCTCGAAAGCTATCACGTCGCGCGGCTCCATGGCGGCACGATCGGCCCCTTCTTCAAAGACGGCGTCGCCGCAGCCGATACGGTCGGCGCTCATCAGCGCTCGGCGGTCGCGCGCGAGGCCGCGCTCGCCGAGATCGACATGCACGATTGGGCCGCTCTGCGCGGCTGCATTACCTATACCTATCAGCTTTTTCCCGCGACGGTGATCGTCGTCAGC
>CAYQVL010000180.1:0-4643 GCA_964420825.1 uncultured Sphingomonadaceae bacterium | reverse complement strand
TCAAACCAGAGGTTTCGCCGCTCAGCTGCTCTTCAAGCGTCTTCAAGCGCTTGATAGAATTCGAGATCGTCTTCCAGTTGGTCAGCATGCCGCCGAGCCAGCGATGGTTGACGAAATGCTGACCGGCACTGCGCGCGGCATCGGCGATCGGCTGCTGAGCCTGACGCTTGGTGCCGACGAAGAGAAGCTTGCCGCCCGAGCCGACCGACTGGCTGATGAAATCGAGCGCACGCTGGAACAGCGGCACTGTTTGCGAAAGATCAATGATATGGACCCCGTTGCGATCGCCGAAAATATACGGCTTCATCTTGGGGTTCCAACGTTGGGTCTGGTGGCCGAAATGCGCCCCGACCTCGAGCAATTGCTGCATGGTGACGGAAATGTCCGCCATAATAGTTCTCCTTCCGGTTAAACCTCTGAAGAGCAAGAATCGGGAAACCGCCCCGACACCGGTATGATGCGCTCTCCATGTGGGATGGCGGTGCACCTAGGGGTGCGCTGCACAAAAATCAAGCCTTGACGAGATAGAACATATAAGGAACAAGTAAACCGTTCACCGCAATCGCAACTCCCTTGGCGGGGTTGTGGATAAACCTGGGGAGCCGCCGGATTTCAGAAACGTTCGGCATATAATTGATCGGGATTGATCGGGAGCATTTCATGATTGAGCTTTTTGCCATAGCGTTTTTTGTCGGCGCGCTGCTTGTGCCCCTGACGATTATCGGATTGACGCTCCACCACAGTGGCGCTGCGATTCTGGCCGCCTTGCGCGGAGAAACCATCGCGCCGTTCGGTGAGGCGCTTCCCGCCTGGGTCAGGGTGTCGCAGCGTCCGACGCGGGGTCCATCGTCGCGCCAGCCTCATTTTGCGCGCGCTGCCGCCTGATCTTGGCATAGCTCGCGACGCTGAACGGAATCGATAAGGCGTAGGCGACCGACAGCGCGACGAACATGATCCAAGGCACGGTGACCAGTGCCGCGATAATAGCCGCGATGCCGGCGAGCGCGCCGAAGCGGAAACCGCTCCGCAACCTGATCGATGACCAGCTGAACGTCGCAACATTCGAAACCAGCAAATACGTGACCAGCGCAGTCCATGGCGCCATGATATAGAAGCTTCGCAATGCCTCTTCGCCAGTAACGAGCCACAGGAAAATCGGCAGAAACAGCAGTCCTGCTCCGGTCGGCGCGGGAACGCCTGTCAGGAACCCCGCTGATTTATGCGGCTGCTCGTCGACGTCGATATTGGCGTTGAAGCGGGCGAGCCGCAATGCACAGGCAGCGGCAAAAGCAAGCGCGAAAATCCACCCGTAGCGCGGCATATCCTGCAGCACCCAGAGATAAACGATAATTCCCGGCGAAACCCCGAAGGCGATAACGTCGGAAAGCGAATCAAGTTCGGCGCCGAAACGCGTTTGGCCGTTCAAGAGCCGGGCGATCCGGCCATCGAAGCCGTCGAGCACGCCGGCGATGACGATAAATGCAAGCGCGCCCTCCCAATTGTCCTGCAAGGCGAAACGGACGCTGCTCAACCCCACGCACAAGGCGAGTACCGTGACGGCATTGGGGATCAGGGCGCGCATGGGAATGCCACGCATCGACCGCCGCAATCGCGGCGATTTCACTGCGAAACCCCGAACATGCGAGTCCCCTCGCCTATCCTCGCTATTACCGTCTCACCCGCCACTGCTCTTTGGCCGAGAACAATTTGCGGCGCGGTTCCTGCCGGCAAGTAGATATCGACGCGACTGCCGAACCGGATGAGGCCGATGCGTTGTCCACCCACGACCATGTCGCCCGGCTTGACGAAAGGCACGATCCGTCGCGCCACCAGCCCGGCGATCTGGGTCATCCCGATACGGCGGCCGCTCCGGCACTCGAGCAGGATATGCTGGCGCTCGTTCTCGTCGCTCGCCTTGTCGAGATCGGCGTTGACGAACTTTCCCGATATATAGACGACATTGCGGATCGTGCCGCTGACCGGCGCGCGATTGATATGCACGTCGAAGACGCTCATGAAAATCGATACCCGCGTCAGTAACTCGTCGCCGAGACCCTGCGGACCCGCCATTTCCTTCGGCGGCGGAACATCACGGATCAAGGTCACCAAGCCATCGGCAGGAGCGATGATCAAATCCTCGTCAATCGGCGTAACGCGTACGGGATCGCGAAAGAAGGCGGCGACCAAGATTGTGAGGCCCGCCATCGGCCAAGCCGGCAATCCCCAGCCGAGCCAAAAAAACAGCAAGGCAATTGCAGCGGCAATCGCGATATATTTATGGCCTTCGGGATGGATGCTCGGCCAACGCCAACGCACGTTACTGTCCGCGCCAGGCGGCTTTTCTAGTTCTGTCATATCAGCTTAATACAGTTGGCGGATTACGGTGACAATTCCCATTGGCCGATCTGGCCTTTCCGCCGCCCTGCGGCGGTTGATCAACCCCGAATTGCGCCCTAGACGGTCGGTAACTCCCCCCTCCCCGTCCGGAAAGCGAAACTGTACATGGCCAAGATCACGGTAAAAAACCCGATTGTAGAAATCGACGGCGACGAGATGACCCGGATCATTTGGGAATGGATTCGCGAACGGCTGGTCCTTCCCTATCTCGACGTGGATTTGAAATATTACGACCTTTCGATCCAGAGGCGCGACGAAACCGAGGACCAGATCACGGTCGATTCGGCCAATGCCATCAAAAAGTACGGCGTCGGCGTGAAATGCGCGACGATTACGCCAGACGAGCAACGCGTCGAGGAATTCGATCTCAAGCGGATGTGGAAATCACCCAACGGCACGATCAGAAACATCCTCGGCGGTGTCGTTTTCCGCGAGCCGATCGTTATCGACAATGTCCCCCGGCTTGTTCCCGGGTGGACCGATCCGATCGTTATCGGCCGCCATGCCTTTGGCGATCAGTATCGCGCGACCGATATTCTCGTTCCGGGGCCCGGTAAGCTTCGTCTGGTGTTCGAGGGTGACGACGGCAGTGTAATCGATGAGGAGGTGTTCAACTTTCCTTCCCCCGGCGTCGCGATGGCGATGTACAATCTCGACGACAGCATCCGCGATTTCGCCCGCGCCAGCCTGAATTACGGATTGCAGCGCGAGTGGCCTGTCTATCTGTCGACCAAGAACACGATCCTGAAAAAATATGACGGCCGCTTCAAGGATCTGTTCGAGCAGGTTTTCGAGGCCGAGTTCAAGCAGGCGTTCAAGGCAGCCGGCATCACCTACGAGCACCGCCTGATCGACGACATGGTGGCCAGCGCGCTCAAATGGTCGGGCAAATTCGTCTGGGCCTGCAAGAATTACGACGGCGACGTCCAGTCGGATACCGTCGCGCAAGGCTTCGGCTCGCTCGGGCTGATGACTTCGGTGCTGATGACCCCCGATGGCAAGACCGTCGAGACAGAGGCTGCCCACGGGACGGTGACGCGCCATTATCGCATGCACGAACAGGGCAAGGCGACGTCGACCAACCCGATCGCATCAATATTCGCATGGACCGGCGGCCTAAAATATCGCGGCAAGTTCGATGAAACGCCCGAAGTGACCCGCTTCGCCGAAACGCTTGAGCGTGTTTGCGTCGAGACCGTCGAGAAGGGCAGTATGACCAAGGATCTCGCGATCCTCATCGGCCCTGAGCAGGCGTGGATGACGAGCGAACAGTTTTTCGAGGCGGTTCGTACCAATCTCGAAATGGCAATGGGCAGCTGGCAATAAGCCGGATCGCTATCCGCCTTCGGAAATGGCATCGGGCGATTCGATGTCTTCACGACCGAACCCGAGACCGATGATGCGGGCGGGAATTCGCTGCAACAGCGGAAACTTGTCAAGCAACCGCATCAGCAGCGGCGGCTTGCTGAGTTGCGACTCGCCCGCAAGCAATGGCGCGATCAGGCGATCCTGAGCGATTTTTTGTAGTCCTTGCATCCGCACCGTCGGCTTCCACCGTCGCCGCTGGACATCGGCGAGCAATTCGTCGGGAGCGACGCCGCGCGCCATCGGGCCGGCGAGCACATTGGCCGCGGCCGCAGCATCCTGGATCGCCAGATTGATGCCGATACCGCCGATCGGCGACATCGCATGAGCGGCGTCGCCGATCACGAGCAGTCCGGGCCGATACCAGCGCGTGAGCCGGTCGAGCGCGACCGAGAGCAATTGGACGTCGTCCCAGCCGGCAATCGTCGGGATGCCCGATCGGAGTTCGGGGGCGAGCGCTGATATCTCTCCCTTGAATGCTTCGAGCCCGCGCGCCTTGACCGCCGCGCCGCCGTCCTTTCCGAACACATAGGCGCACTGCCAATAGTCGCACCGGTCGATCATCACGAAGATGCGTCCGCGCTCGAAAATGCCGAAGCTGTTGTTGGCTTCGCCGGGCGATTTGGGGATGCGGAACCAAAACACGTCCATCGGAGCGCCAAGCGATTCGAGCGGCAGTTCGCCGGCTCCCCGCAATACCGAGCGCCTGCCGTCGGCGGCGATAACGAGGCCCGCCTGCACCGCGGAGCCATCGGCAATCCGGACACCCGAAACGCGGCCGCGCCCGTCGAACGTCAGCCCGGTCGCCTCGCTGTTCATGCGAAGCGAAAAACCGGGATAACCACGCGCCTTGCTGGCGAGAAAATCGAGCAGATCCCATT
>CAYQVL010000179.1:0-4681 GCA_964420825.1 uncultured Sphingomonadaceae bacterium | reverse complement strand
GACCAAATACGGGCCGATGAAGACCGACCACATATTGTTCATCGCGTCGGGCGCCTTTCATGTCGCCAAGCCGAGCGATATGCTGCCCGAGCTTCAGGGGCGGCTGCCGATAAGGGTTGAACTGCGCGCGCTGACCGAAGAGGATTTCGTGCGGATTCTTACCGAAACCAAGGCCAACCTTCCCGAACAATATCGCGCGCTGATCGGCACCGAAGGCGTCGAGATAGAATTTACCGATGATGCGATCGCGCAGGTCGCCAAGATCGCCGCCGACGTCAACGGCCGGATCGAGAATATCGGCGCGCGGCGGCTCCAGACGGTGATGGAAAAGCTCGTCGAAGAGATAAGCTTTGCCGCGGGTTCGGAGGAGCCGGAAGAGGGCGCGAAGCCGTTGGTGATCGACGCGGCCTATGTGGAGAAGCAACTCGCCGAGGTGGCGCGCGATACGGATTTGAGCAAATATGTGCTTTAGTTGTCAGGAGGATTTCGATCGTCATCTCGAAGACGTGCGATTTTCTCAACTTCACTAAGGATGAACAGCGTCGCGGAAAATGCAAAACTTGCCTGCAATATCACCGCAACGGTTGCCATTCTCCATCTTCTGTAGGCGATCCAATGTCCCGCGACAACCAATCGACCAGAGCTTAGCCGGTCGAATAAATAAGATATCCAATTCCTTTCCATGTCAGCCCCTGAGAATATGCAGCACAAGGGGCTCCGGCATTCTCGACGCAAAAACCGCTTCCAAAATAGAATTGTTCATGCTATGTTCTAAAATCGCAAAGCAGCACGCCGCTTTGCGCGGCGCTGCGATGTGACCCGAGGGCCGGCTCTTTGACTCCGTCGATAGCACGGCTCGGATGGGCGCCGCTTTGTGATTTTTGGAACGGTCCGCGTTTTCCGCTTTAGGGTGTGTGACCCTGTGTAAACTTCCAGCAGAATAATCCGCGCTTGCCTGCGATTCCGCTGCCCGCCAACGCGCCGATCAGCAGCGCGCGACAGAGGCGGTGTGAATATGCGCGCCATCGGGGCCGAAATAGGCATAGTCGAAGGTCGCGCCATCAGCGATTAGCGCGCGAATGACCGGCTGCCCGCACAACGCCACGCGCGTTTCGCGGGCCTTGCCGGCGCGCAACTGGGCGATCTGCGCGGCGGTGGGGGCTTGAGCGAATTCGTAGCGATAGCGGATCGTCTCGCCCTGTTGACGCGCGCCCGCAAGGACGGTCAGCGCGTCGATGCGGATCGGCGCGTCGGCGTTGATCTGCCGCGCGGTTTCAGCGAGCTGATCGGCGACCGAGGGAGCCGAAGCATCCGCCGCCGCCGTTTCGCCCGAATCGCTTTGCTCGCCGGTGGAGACCGACGGGGCCGCGCGGTCGTCAAGCGCCTGCTCGCCCGCTTCACCGCTCGCCGTCGCAGCCTCCGGCGCGCGCTCATCACGATCGACGCGCTGCCAAATCAGCAGCGCAGCGATCGCCGCGACCGCCGCTATCAAAATGACGACAAGCATTTTTCTGTTCATGACGGGCCTTCCGATCTGGAGCGCCGACCTTCGCCGAGCACGCCGCGCCGCGCAACCCCACATACGCCGCGCGTCCGTAATCGCGAAAACTGTGATCCAGATCGTAACTTTGGCAGCGAAGGTGGCGAATAGTAGGAACATCGCTTTTCGATGGAGAACCGCCATGCGCCCTATGATCATTTCTTTCATATCCGCCTTTGCGACGATCGGCATCGTCGCCTGCGCGCAGGGCGGTGATGCGTCGTCCGAACCGATGGAGCAGGTTGCAACCGAAAATACATCCGATGCCGGCCCGGCGGTCGGTGCGCCGATACCCGAAGGCTTCGTCGCGCGCGACACCAGCGGGGCGGAAAGGCATCTAGCCGATATAACCGGCGAAAACGGCATCGTGCTGGTCTTCAACCGCTCGGTCGACTGGTGCAGCTATTGCCAGGCTCAGATGGTCGGTTTGCGCGATATCGAGAGCGATCTCGCCGAGCGCGGATATACCTTGGCGACGTTAAGCTACGACTCGCCGCAGACACTGGCGGGCTTTGCGCGGCGCGAGAATATCGGCTATTTGATGCTCTCCGACGAGGGCTCGGCGATGATCGACGCGTTCGAACTGCGCGACCCGCAATATGGAGCGGATAGCTTCGCCTATGGCGTTCCGCGCCCGGCAATCTTCGTCATCGGCTCCAACGGAGAGGTACAGGCCAAAATGGTCGAATCGGACTATCGCGTCCGTCCCGAAAACAGCGATATCCTTGCCGTTATCGACGCGCTCTAGAAAATTCGATTAGCCGCCCTCGCCGGGTTTGCGGAAGCGATAGACGATGCGATCGGTGTACCCGCGGATCGCCGGATCGAAAACGCTCGTTTCATGGTCGTCAGCGGGATTGCGCAGGATGTCCGATTCTTCCTCGAGCAGGAACCCCCGCCTTCCACGGTCGTGCGAGTAACTGCGGACAACCCGGAAATTCGCCAGGACGGTAAGGATTTTCGGCCCACGATTGGGGCCAAAGCGTGGCACGGAGCTCCGACGTGCCCAACGATCCGGTGCTCGATCCCGATTGCTTTTCCTTCACCACCAATCTGCGCGCCCATTGGCAAGATATCCGTGACGAGGCCGCGTCGGTCGCCCACAATATCGACGACCTCGCGGCGGGCGGATGGCGACGCGTTCGTCTTCGACGACACCTACAATCACGAAGTCTGGAACGACAGCGAGGAAACCCGCGTCATCCTGCTTATTCAGATCAAGCGCCCCACGCGCTTTCCCGGCGACATGATCGGCGGCATGTTTCTATGGGGCGTCAAGCGAACGTCCTTTGTTCAGGAAGCTCGCGCCAACATCGCCAAATGGGACGAAGGGCTCAAGCGGATCGAAGACGCGCACAACGCGGCATAATCGCCGGTTGTACGCGCCCGATCATATGCCCGATCGTATCTAGCGGCCGCCGCCGCTGCGCTTGACGGCGTTCTTATGGCCGCCGACCGCCCCGCCCTTGCGTCGGTTGCCACCGAACTTGCCGCGTCCGCCGCCGTCACCGGCGCCATCGCGCGAACGATGGTGCGACTGACCGCTTTTGCCGTGACGCGGCCCCTGGCCTCGCGACGAGCCGCGCGGATCGGCCTTGGGCAGCTTGGCCGCTTCGGCGACAAACGCCTCAGGTAAGGCCTGCTGGAGCAGCTTGATGCCGGTCAGCCGCTCAATCGCCTTCAAATATGCCCGTTCGTCCTCATTGTTGACGAAGCTGACGGCGATGCCGCTCGCCCCGGCGCGCGCGGTGCGGCCAATGCGATGGACATATTGCTCGGCGACGTTTGGCATGTCGAAATTAAAGACATGGCTGACAGCCGGGATATCGATGCCGCGTGCGGCAATGTCGGTGGCGACGAGATATTTGATGTCACCATTGCGGAAGGCGCGCATTGCGGCTTCGCGCTGAGGCTGGCTCTTGTTGCCATGAATCGCCGCTGCGGGGATGTTGGCGCCGCCAAGGAAACGCACGATGCGATCGGCGCCATGCTTCGTGCGGCTGAAGATCAAAGCGCGCTCGATATCCTGATCGCGCAGCGTCAGCGTCAGCAGTGCCTGCTTTTCCTTCTGGTTGACGAAGGTGACGAACTGATCGACGCGTTCGACGGTGGTCGCTTGCGGAGCGACGGCGATCTTGACCGGATTGTTGAGGAAGCCCTTGGCGAGCGCCTCGATATTCCGCGGCATCGTCGCCGAAAAGAACAGGCTCTGGCGCTTGCGCGGCAACAGCCGTTCGAGGCGTTTGAGATCGTTGATAAAGCCGAGATCAAGCATCTGATCGGCCTCGTCGAGAACGAATATTTCGACCTGGTCGAGCGTGAGCGCACGCTGGTCGATAAGGTCGAGCAGCCGGCCCGGCGTGGCGACGAGAATGTCGACACCGGCTTCGAGCTTGCGCTTCTGCTTGCCGACCGGGACGCCGCCGAAGACTGTCTCGACCGAAAGATGGAGAAACTTGGCGTAGAGGCGGAAATTGACTGCGATCTGGCTCGCCAGTTCACGCGTCGGCGAAAGGACGAGCATGCGGCATGCCTTGAACGGGCGCGGTTTGGCGTTCTCGGACAGATAATGGAGCGACGGCAGTGCGAAGGCGGCGGTCTTGCCGGTGCCCGTCTGCGCGATACCGCACAGGTCGCGGCCCTCAAGCAGTACCGGAATGGCCTGTGCCTGGATCGGCGTCGGCTTGCCATAGTCCTTCGCAGCGAGCGCACGTTGAATGGGTTCGGTCAAGCCGAGTTCGGAAAATTGTGTCAAAATATAATACTCTAAATAAGCGGCACGCGGACGCGCAACCACAACGGGCGCGCAACCGCATATCGCGGGTTGCGAAACGACCCGCGTGAAAAGGGAAGCCTCAAAAAACGCATCAGATCCGGCCGGTCCCGCTCCTATGGGGGACGATCACGCTGCCGGAGAGTGAAAGCGGCCAAGGGGCTCGCTTCATGTTGCGTTGCAGCACATATGGCTGCGGTAGCATGAAATAGCAAGCAAATAGCGAAATGGAGGCGATTGGCCTTGATCGCGCCGCCGCGAGCGCCCATTTTGCGGGCATGCTCATTGAAACCGAAACCACGCCCAATCCCGCGACGCTAAAATTCCTACCCGGGCAGCAGGTAATGGCCGGCGGCACGCGCGATTTT
>CAYQVL010000178.1:0-4692 GCA_964420825.1 uncultured Sphingomonadaceae bacterium | reverse complement strand
CCTTGCGCATGATCTTGGGATCGTAGCCGACCGCCTTGGCTTCGGCATAAACATCCTTGATGTCGTCTGCGATGCCCTCTTTTTCTTCCTCGAGCCGCTCGATTCGCTCGATCAAGAGCCTTAGCCTGTCGGCCTGTACGCCGCCGTCCGCCATGGGTTATGTCTCCGTCAAATATGAAAATCGCGATGCCGGATGCGGCTGAACATACCGGCCAAGAGCGATGTCCCTAGCCGCCCTGAAATCCGGATCAAGCCCGGAATGACGATTGGTGTGAATTCAGCGCCGGTCAGGCATTCTTCGCGACGCTGTCGTTCATCCGCTGCAATTGTTCGGGCGTCGCCTCGCTTTGGTGCAGCGCCTTCCAGTCGCCATAGGCCATGCCGTAGATCGCTTCACGCGCCTCGGCCTTGCTCAAATCCCCGCCGCGTTCCGACGACGCCTCAGCGATCCAGTCCGACAGGCAATTGCGGCAAAAGCCCGCGAGCCCCATCAGGTCGATATTCTCGGCATCGGTGCGGTGGCGCAGATGGGCGACGAGGCGGCGGAACGCGGCGGCGGCGACGGCGTCGTCGATCCCGGGCATGATTTCCGGCTCGTTCATCGCTGCGGCTCCTCTCGGTTGAACTGTCGAACAACTGCTTTAGAGCAGGCGGCATCGCTTCGCCAGAACTGGAGAGCCTGTTGTCCGCAGATATAGCCCCGCGCCGGCGCAAGGTGCGCATTCTTGCGACGCTCGGCCCGGCAAGCGCCGACCCGGCGATGATCCGCAGGCTCTATCTGGCGGGCGCCGACGCCTTCCGGATCAATATGAGCCATGGCAGACATGCCGATCATGAAGCGGCGATCGCGGCGATTCGCGGGCTCGAAAAGGAGCTTGGCCGGCCGATGACGATCCTCGCCGATCTGCAGGGTCCCAAGCTCCGCATCGGCCTGTTCGCCGATGGCGGCGTCGAACTCGAAACCGGCTCCGCGTTCACGCTCGACCGGGACAAGACGCCCGGCGATGCGAGCCGCGTCGCGCTTCCCCATCCCGAGATATTCAAAGCCATCGCAGCCGGCGCGCGGCTGCTGCTCGACGACGGCAAAATCGTCCTGCGCGTAACCGAGACGAACGACGATGCAATCGTCACCAGGGTCGAGGTCGGCGGGCCGCTGGCGAACAACAAGGGCCTCAACATCCCCGATATCGTCATCCCGATGGCGGCGCTGACGAGCAAGGATCGCCGCGATCTTGCCTTCGCGCTCGATCACGGGGTCGACTGGATAGCGCTATCGTTCGTCCAGAAGCCCGAGGACGTCGCCGAGGCGCGCAAGCTGATCGATGGCCGCGCCGCGCTGCTCGCCAAGATCGAAAAGCCGGCCGCGGTCATGCGCATCGACGAAATTCTCGAGGCCGCCGACGCGGTGATGGTGGCGCGCGGCGATCTCGGTGTCGAAATGCCGCCCGAAAAGGTCCCGCCGCTGCAAAAGCACATCGTCGAAAAGGCGCGGATGCTCGGGCGGCCGGTGGTCGTCGCCACGCAAATGCTCGAATCGATGATCCAGTCGCCATCGCCGACGCGCGCCGAGGTCTCCGACGTCGCCACGGCGGTCTATGACGGCGCCGACGCGATCATGCTTTCGGCCGAGAGCGCGGCGGGCGAATGGCCCGAGGAATCGGTGGCGATGATGGACAAGATCGCCGCCGCGGTCGAGGCCGATCCGACGCATTGGGCGCGCGTCCATTTCACCGAAACGCGCCCCGATCCGACGAGCGCCGACGCGCTGGCGAGCGCGGCCAACGGCATCGCCAAGACGGTTTCGGCGAGCGCCATCCTGTGTTTCACGACCTCGGGATCGACGGCGCGGCGCGTGTCGCGCGAGCGCCCATCGGTGCCGCTGATGGTGCTCACGCCCAGGCTCATGACCGCGCGGCGGCTGGGCATTCTGTGGGGCGTGCACGCCGTCCATACGCGCGATGTCGCGAGTTTCGAGGAGATGGTCGCCAAGTCGAAGCGGATGGCGTTGCGCGCGGGCATCGCGCAGGGCGGCGACCGGATGATCGTCATGGCGGGCGTCCCCTTTGGCACGCCGGGCTCGACCAACGTCCTCCATGTCGTCCGGCTGATCGGCGACGAGCTCAAGCGGCATAGCTCGGCGGCGCTCAAGGACGATCGGATCGACAAGGACGATTGACCGCGACCCCGGCTAGAGGATCTCTAACGACTCCAGCGCAGCCCGCAGCGTCCGGGCGTCGTGAAAATGATGTCCGGCAAAGCCTTCGGCCTCCGCCGCGCGGACATTGCCCACGACGTCGTCGATGAACAGCCCCTCTCCCTCGCCGAGCCTGAACCGCTCGCGTGCCAGCCGGAAAATCGCGGGGTCGGGCTTGGCGATCCCCTCGAAGCCCGACACGATGATATCGGAAAAGCGGTCGAAGAGCGCCGATTCGGCCGCACGGAACGGCGTCCAGAACTCGCCGGGGAAGTTGGTGATGGCGTAAATCGGAACGTTGCCGGCTTGGAGGGCCGCAACGATCTCAGCCATGCCGGCGATCGGGCCATCGATAGTTTCGGAAAAGCGCGTGCCCCAGGCGCGAATATAGTCGGCGTCGCGGGGAAAGCGTTCGATCAGGCCGGGTGCTATGTCCGCGAAGATCCGCCCCTTGTCGAGCGACCAGTGCCATTGATCGGACATGACGATAGCGCAAACGCGATCGAGCTCGACCGAATCGTCGATCAGCGTCTCGTAGAGATAGCGGGGGTGCCAGCGATAGAGTACGTTGCCGACGTCGAAGACGACGGCGGCCGGATGCACTAGCCCTGCCGCGCCTTGAAGCGGCGGTTGGTCTTGTTGATCACATAGACGCGGCCGCGACGGCGGATCACGCGATTGTCGCGGTGACGCCCTTTGAGCGATTTGAGAGAGTTGCGGACCTTCATGGCTCTGCCCGGCCTTTTCTTGAACATGTTGTCGGAAACGAGCCGGGCATCTATGGCGAGGCAGGAGCAAAGTCAAGCCGCAACCCCGAGGAAAAGCCGCTGAAATCGCCGTTTCGCAAGCCCGGTCCCATGCCTCGCCCAGCCTTGCTTGCCGCGGGCGAGCGGGTTTATGCGGTCGGCGATATTCATGGCCGGCTCGACCTGTTCGACGGCCTCGTCGCACAAATCGAGGCCGACAATGCCGCGCGCGGGAAGGCGAATGTCGGCGTTATCCTGCTCGGCGATCTTGTCGATCGCGGCCCCGATTCGCGCGCCATGATCGAACGCGCGATGGGCTGGGACGAGCGCTTCGCAAGCCTTGAGGTGCTGCTCGGCAACCACGAGGCGTCGATGCTCGCGGCTTGCCGCGGCGACACGCGCTGGACGTCGAACTGGCTGACCTACGGCGGACGCGAGACGTTGCTCAGCTATGGCGTGCCGCCGGGGCTGATCGCGATCGGCAGCGACGAAGAACTCGCCGCTGCCGCGCGAGCTTATATCCCGCAATCGCATCGCGACTGGCTCGACGCGCGGCCCTTGTCGGTGGTCATCGGCGATTATTGGTTCGTCCATGCCGGGATCCGCCCGGGAACGCCGCTTGAAGAGCAGGAGACGCGCGACCTGCTGTGGATTCGCGACGAATTTCTCGACAATGACGCGGATCACGGCGGCGTAGTCGTCCACGGCCATTCGATCAGCGAAGAGGTCGAGGAGCGGCCCAACCGCATCGGACTCGATACCGGCGCCTATGCCAGCGGCAGGTTGACCGCGCTCGGTCTTGAAGGCGAGGAGCGCTGGTACCTCCAGACCCAATAAAGGCTTCGTCTATTTGGCCTGCTCGCCGAGCTTGCGTTCCCAGGCCAGCGCATGACCGACGATCGTGTCGAGATCGTCATGGGCCGGCGTCCAGCCGAGCACGGCCCTGATCGCGGCGTTATCGGCGACCAGCGCATCGGGATCGCCCGGACGACGCGGCTCGAAACGGCGGTCGACCTTGGCATTGGTCAGCCGGTCGACGCTGTCGAGCACATCGAGCACCGAAAAACCCCGGCCATGGCCACAATTGAGGATATGATTTTCGTCCGGCACGGCTATCAGTCTTTCGAGCGCCAGCACATGCGCGGCGGCGAGATCGGCGACATGGATATAGTCGCGTATGCCGGTGCCGTCGGTTGTGTCGTAATCGTCACCGAAGATCGCCACCGATTGGCGTTTTCCCGTCGCCGCCTCGACCGCGACCTTGATGAGATGCGTCGCGCCCGCCGTCGACTGGCCCGAACGGCCTTGCGGATCGGCACCGGCGACGTTGAAATACCGGAGCGCACAATAATTGAGCTCATGCGCCGCCGCCGCGTCGCGCAGCGTCCATTCGGTCATCAGTTTCGAGCGGCCATAGGGGTTGATCGGCACCGTTGGCATACTCTCTTTGACGGGAATTTCGTCGGGAAGGCCATAGACCGCCGCCGTCGATGAAAAAATGAAATGACGCACGCCGCCCGCGATCGCGCTGGCGATCAGCGCGCGGCTTCGGGCGGTGTTGTTGTCATAATATTTGAGTGGATCGCTAACCGATTCGGGCACCACCACCGAACCGGCGAAATGCATGATCGCGCCAATGCCGTGCTCGCCGACTAGCCTCCCGACGAGATCTCCGTCGGCGATATCGCCCTCGACGAATATCGCCTGCTCGGGCACCGCCCAGCGAAATCCCGTCACCAGATTGTCGAGCAC
>CAYQVL010000177.1:0-4693 GCA_964420825.1 uncultured Sphingomonadaceae bacterium | reverse complement strand
CGCTCAGAGGCTGCGTTGCCCAACCTTTACACGGCGACATCTCGGGCCGATGTGGGGGATGAAATCCGCGTATTCGATAAATATTTGGGGGGCGCAAGAATGGCTAAACGTGTCAGCATCATCAATTTCAAAGGCGGAGTTGGTAAGACTACCTTTGCGTTTGAGTTCGCCGCAGGATTAGCGCGCTTTCACGGCGCTAGAGTCCTGGCCGTCGACATGGACCACCAGAGCAGTCTTTCATTGCTCTGCCTTCGTGCAGCGGGCTGGGATGCCATCGTCAAATCAGGGGAGGCCGTCGACAAAATCTTCCGGTCTTTCGTGACCGATGGTGTTCCCATGCCCGGAGGGGACATAATCTACGACACTGCGTTGTCAAAGTATTACTACGGAGGTCTGCGTATCGCACCCGCGACACTTGGTCTCGACGACATCGAAATAGAGCTGACAGCTACACATAAGGGAAATGCAATTCAATCCGAATGGAATAAGCGGACATTGATGTGCAAGTGGTTGGAGGAAAATGGTGTTGACGACGACTATGATTATATAATCTTTGACTGCCCGCCAGCTACGAAAGTTGTTTCGCAGAATGCCATTGCAGCAAGCCACGGCTACATCCTTCCGGTCGTTCCGGAGGCTGTGATGGAACGAGGCGCTCCTCACTTGGCGCAAATGGTGAAAACGGGTATTGACGCAAAATTGAATGCGATTGCGTCATTCGGTGATCCTCGTTCAATGTATGTCCCAGAAACGAAGTTGGCGGGTGTTGTGATTACCCGAATTCAGTCCGCAGCGGGCTACTCTGGCTATACAGACGACCATACTCGACATCTGGCATCCCTCCAACGAAGGTGGCGTAAGAATCTTTTGGAACCATATATTCCCTATGGGACTGGGGTTTCTCAGGCGCTGTCAGCGTCAGTTCCGGTTTACGATCGTGGCGGAACGCAGAATATCGGGGGCCGAGGTATCGACCAAGCTTATCGAAAGCTCACCGAAGCAGTGAAGAACCGTGTTGATTCGCTATGATTGACGATGAGGACAAAAGCGATAGAAACACTGAACTCGTGCCGATTTCAGCGCGTGATCTGTCGCGCGTTATCCGCCGAATTGCTCATCTTTTCGCCACCGGTCCGCTTGGAAACTTGGCAACTGCTGATGCACTCGCTCATCTGTCAGACCACCTCGATCACCTGGGCCAAGTGCCAGTCGAAAGGCTACGCGTAGGTCGGCATAAGCCAAAGCGGACACGCATTCTCCCAACAAACGATCGCCTACGAGATCTTCCGTTGGCCGAGGTGGAGCGCATGATCGATGACGAAAACCTCACGAAAGCCGATTTATCGCATCTAGCGAAGCAACGATTCGGAATGCCTGAAGCGCAACTCAAGCGATTGCCGATCGCAGCTGTCCGCGATGAGGTGAAATCCGCCGTCAGTCACGAGCGTTCACTTGAGTTTATCGAAAGGAATGCGGAACTCAGTGGTAAATCCCGGCGGTCATAGCCTGCGCTGAAGAACCAGAGGACCGCAGTCTTTCAGATAACAATTGCCGCAGTGCGTAAGATCTTGAGTTCCGGAATCCCGGGGACATCGCATAATTGAAGCAGTCACTCTCCTTCTTGGCGCGGAGTCGCCATGGAGGTGCTCCAAAGGAGGAGAGTGAGAGATGGCTATTTATGCGGGATTGGACGTATCTGACAAGCATGTCCTGAGCCTGCCGAAGGGGCCGCGCATGTTTGCGTGGTCACCGCTGAAGGCGTGATTTGAGTTCCAGGGACAGTATACTTAATTATCCTCACATTCACCTCTCTTCGACTTCGGCCTGCGCTTCACGGGGCGGGCCTTCGTCCGATAGCCGCTTCCTGCCCGACGATCGATGCGGAATTACGCCGGCAGGCGCGCGTGGCGCATATCGCTACCGCCGAAAAACCCTATTTCCTTGCAATGTAGGAAATCGTCTGATTTACCCTGACCGATGACGAACAAAGCACTAACATCGATAGATTCGCGCGCTATGCGCGGCAGCGCCGCGGCCGGAAAAAAGCCCCCGGCATGTGTCAACCAGCTGTAACCAGCTTCCTCGATCCCGCCGCAGCGGGCGACGCTCAAAATCCCCCGACCCCTGTATAGTTTGTATAGTTATGGCGCCCGCCCGCATAATCCCGCCCGATCGCGTGTCCCGCCTCAATGTCGCGTCACCCACGCCGGGACGCGGCGAATGCCGACCGCTATCGCTCGCGGCCGATCGCTCGAACGCGATTACCGCCGTGATGCGAAAACTCATCGTCATCGCAAATACCCTGCTCAACGCCGACAGGCTGTGGGTCAAATCACTCACTTGACCATCACGGATACTCTAAAAGCCCTCGGGCAATTCGACCGGGCCGACGATCTCGCGATAGCAGCGGATCGCATAGCCGTCGGTCATGCCGGCGACGAAATCGGCGATATGGCGGCTGCGCCCGGGTTCGGCCGGGGGCAGCGTGTTCGACCAGTCCGGCGGCATGGACCCGGGATCGGTGCGATAGGCGCGCACCAGCGCGGCAATGATCCGCTGCGCCGTATCGGCCACTTCGACGACGCGCGGATGTTCGTACATGTGCTTGTAGAGGAACGCCTTGAGCGTCCGCTCATGCGCTGCCATTTCTTCCGAAAAGCCGGCAAGCATGCCGCTCGCGGCGCGAATATCGCCAGCGGCCTTCACGCCCGACGCGGCGACGCGGCGGCGGGTTTCGTCGAGCACATCGTTGACCATCGCGCCGATCTGCTCGCGGATTAGTTCCGAAGCGAGCAGATCGGGCGGCGCCTCGGGATAGCGGCGCTCGGCGCGCGCCCAGTTCGCGGCGACAAAGGGCACGGCAAGCAGCGCCTCGCGGTCGATCAGGCCGGCGCGCAGACCATCGTCGATATCGTGATTGTCATAGGCGATATCGTCGGCGAGCGCGGCGATCTGCGCTTCGAGGCTAGGAAAGGTGGCAAGTTCGAGGCGATGATCGGCGTCGATATCGGCAAGCGCCCAGCCCGGATCGGCGACCGGCCCGTTATGCTTGGCGAGGCCTTCGAGCGTCTCCCAGCTGAGGTTCAAGCCATCGAAGCGCGGATAGCGCTTTTCGAGCCGGACGAGCGTTCGCAGTGTCTGGGCATTGTGATCGAAGCCGCCATGATCGGCGAGCGCCTCCCGCAGCGCATCCTCGCCGGCATGGCCGAAGGGCGGATGGCCGATGTCATGCGCTAGGCAGAGCGCTTCGGTGAGATCCTCGTTGAGACCGAGCGCGCGCGCCATTGCGCGGCCGATCTGCGCCACCTCCAGGCTGTGCGTCAAACGGACGCGGAAATGATCGCCGTCGGGCGCGACGAAGACCTGCGTCTTGCCGCGCAACCGCCGGAAGGCGACCGAATGGATGATGCGATCGCGATCGCGCTGGAAGGCGTCGCGCGGGCCGCGGACTTCGCCGCGCTGTTCGTCGTAAAGTCGGCCGCGCGAGCGGGCGGGATCGGAGGCCAAGGTGGAAAGCGGCATCGGATCGGGTTAGGGGATCTGCGGCGCGGCTTCAAACGCATTGCGCCCAATGCGCATGCCGCGTTCGCCGTGACGACAGGCCCAAGGGCCCGATAGGCTAGCGCGCCAAGGGCTCGACTTCCTGCCCAGCGCTGCTGTGGAAGGTCAGGCCTTCGATCTCGCCCTCTTCGCGGGCCGCATCGAGGAAAGCCTGCGCCGCGGCGCGATTGGCGAAGGGGCCGACGAGCAACCGGTTGGTCTGGTTGAGCGGCGTGAAATAACCCGATTTTCCGGCAAATGCAGCGGGCGCGCGGCGCGCGAACTGGCGATAGGTAAAGCGCAGGGCATCCTGGTTCTGCCCGATCGCGACCTGCGCCCAATAGCGCGCGGGGTGGCTCGCCGCAGGCGGCGCCGAGGGCGCCGAAGCGGCAGCGGGCGCACTGCCGGGAGCGCGGGCATTGGGACCGGGTTGCGGCGAGCGGCCCTCTTCGTAAAGCCGCCTAATCGCCTGACCGTCGGGGCTGCGCCAACGCAGCGAATCGACGCCGGCTTCGCGCAGCGCATTGACGAACTCCTGCGCTTCGGCGCCGGTGGCGAAGGGGCCGACAAGCACGCGGTTAGATTGACCGAGCGGTGTTGTCCAGCCCTCTTTCCCGGCAAAAACGGCGTTCTCGCGCGCATATCGCCGATAGGTGAAACGCATCCCATCCTCGGTCGGCCCGGTTGCGATCTGAACCCAGTTACGCGCCGGTTCAGCCTGTTCGGCCGCTGGCGGAGGAGAAGGCGGTGGTGACCGTGTTGGTGCCGGTGACGGTGTTGATGGCGGTGAGGATGACGGTGCTGGCGTCACCGCCGCGAGCGCGGCCGGCAAAAGCGTTTGTGGACTATCGGCGGCGGCTATGGCGCGGCCTTCGGCCTCGGCGCGCGCACGCAAATCGGCGCGCAGATCGGCGAGCGAAAATTCGGTCTCGGCTATGGCCGCCGGGGTTGCCGCGTCAGCTTGGCCGGCCGCTGACGATGTAAATCCGGGCTGCGGCTCGGCGCTCGTGGACGCTTGCGCCAACGCTGGACGAACATCGGGCGCGGTCGCCGGGAGCTCATTGACCGCTGGCGCGACCGTCTCGGGCTGTGGTGCAGGAGGAGGAGGAGGAGGAGGAGGAGGCGGCGGAGGAGGAGGAGGAGGTGGTGGTGG
>CAYQVL010000176.1:0-4701 GCA_964420825.1 uncultured Sphingomonadaceae bacterium | reverse complement strand
CCGGCTTTATCGTCGTCCATCTCGTCATGGTCGTGCTCGCGGGGCCGTTAAACGGGGTCCGCTCGATGATCAGCGGGCGCTTCCGCATTCCGCCAGAACGTGAAGTTGCGCGCGGAGGCGAGAGCGAACCCGAGCTTGTTCCGAAGGAGACCGCCTGATGGCTATCGATACCGGCCGGCGCAAGCTGCTCGGCGCGCTCGGCGGCGGCTTGCTGCTCTCGGGATGCGACAGCTGGAGCCAGAATGACGGCTTCAAGCGGTTCCTGTCGTCGTCCGAAGGGCTGACGATGCGCGCCCAGCGGCTGATCACCGGGCGCGAAACACTCGCGCGCGAATTTTCGTCGGCCGAGATGTCACCGGTCTTCCGCGCCAATGGCAACAGTACCGCCGACACATCCATGTACCGCGCGATGCTCGCCAACGGCTTCGGCGACTACCGGCTGCGGATTGCAGGGCTCGTCGAGCGCCCGCTGGCGATTTCGCTCGACCAACTGCGCGCCATGCCGCGGCGCAGCCAGATCACGCGCCACGATTGCGTCGAGGGCTGGAGTGCGATTGGCCAGTGGACGGGCGTACCGCTCTCCCACGTCCTCGGTCTCGCGGGCCTGCGCGACAGCGCCAACTATATCGTCTTCCACTGCGCCGACAGTTTAGGTTCGACACCCTATTACGAAAGCATCGATCTCGTCGACGCTTTCCATCCGCAAACCATCCTCGCTTACGGCATGAACGGCGAGGCGCTCCCCGAAGCCCACGGCGCACCAATTCGCGCCCGTATCGAACGGCAGCTGGGCTATAAACACGCCAAATTCGTCATGCGGATCGAGGTGGTGGCGAGCCTCGACGCCGTTTATGGCGGCAAGGGCGGATATTGGGAAGATGTCGGAGATTACGCCTGGTACGCCGGGATTTAGCGATCAGCCCAATTCATCGTCACCGCGATATTTGAGCTCGAGAAACTTGCCCTGTGTCGCCAGCGCGTCGAGATCGCCGCTCGCCAGCTGCCGGGTCATTCGGCCGATTTCGGTCTCGACGATGTCGAGCCCGTCGACGAGTTGCTTTTCGGGGCTGCGCGCGCTGCCCGGGCCGGCGTTACGGCGAAGGTGATCGGGAACGCGCTTATAGCCCTCGACAAGTTCGGGCAGTTCGACGCCGACAAGCCGGCGGACCTCGATCGCGGCGGGTTCGCGCGGATCGAGATTGGCGAGTTGCGGGCGCAACTCCTCAAGCCGGGTGGCAATCTGGTCGAGCTTGCGGTTGGCGGGGGCGGGGAGCGCCCGCCGCTGATTTGCGAGCCAGGTCTCGGTCTGCGCGGGAAGCGCGGGAAGTTCGCTCTGCATGAGTTTTTCCGCCGTCGGTTCGGGCGTCGAGGGGACGATCAGGAAGCCAAGTCCGACGACGGTGAACAGGATGATCGTCATCAACAGCCAAGAGAAGCTCATCGCACTGAGAATGCCGCCGAGAACGGCCATGCCGACGATGATCGCGATCGCCGCGAAAATCGCCCGGCGCAATCGCCGCATGAACGCGTCATGGCGCCGTTTGCGCTGCCGCCGGGCGAGATCGCGCGCCGCTGGAGATACGCGCCGGAGCAACTCGTCGGCTTGCCGAAGGATCTGATCGCTGGTGTTCATATACGCAGTTCCGAACGGATACCGGCCATCGCGATCAATTCCCGATTGCTTCGAATGCAGTCGCCTGGCTGCGTTCGGCGCCTTCGGCGCGGGCAATATAGCCTTTCGACTTTTCGACCTCGTCGGTCAGCACATTGACGGTCTGCTTCATCGAGCCGAGCGCTTCGAGCTTGAAGCGGTCGATTTCGTCCATCGTGTCGTAGATATTCTGGAAGGCGCGCTGGAGCGTTTCGATCGGGATCGTCGAGGCAGCGGCCTGCTGGTGGATCGTCGCGGTCTGCGTGCGCAGCATCTCGCCGGTCGAATCGATCATGTTCGCGGTGGTTTCGTTCAATGCCGTGATCTGCCCGAGGACGAGCCGCTGATTTGTCATCGCCTGTGCAACGGTAACCGCGGTCCGCAGTGCGCCGACCGTCGTCGTCGAGGCGCGATCGACGCCCTTTACGAGTTCGACATTGTTCTTCTTGACGAGATCGAGCGCGAGATATCCCTGCACCGAGACCGCCATCTGGGTGAGCAGATCCTGGGTACGCTGGCGGACATAAAAAAGCGCGGTTTCCTTGATCGCCTTGGCCTTGTCCGGATCGGTCGCTTCGAGTTCGACGGCCTTTTCCTCCAGTTTCGTGTCGAGCGCCTTCGAGACGTGGATCATCTGTTCGAGATTGCCCATTGCGTCCCACAGTTTTTGCCGCTCGACCGAGATCGCCGCATTGTCCTTGATCAGTTCGTCCTTGCCCGAGGCGAGCCGCTGAAGAATGGCAGCGATATGGCTTTGCGCGCTTTTGTAGCTGTCGAAATAGACGCGCA
This sequence comes from uncultured Sphingomonadaceae bacterium, assembly GCA_964420825.1. GTDB lineage: Bacteria > Pseudomonadota > Alphaproteobacteria > Sphingomonadales > Sphingomonadaceae > Parasphingopyxis. Next base: position 2,261 of record CAYQVL010000176.1, on the reverse strand, counting down.
GTTTATTCCCCCAGGGGATGATGCCGAACAGTTTGCGCCGGCTGGTGAGATCGCCGCGCTTGCCGGGGTCGAGATCCTCGACCGTACGGCGCAGTTCGGAAAGATCGGCGCCTATCGCCGAATTCTCGTCCATCGAGCGAACGGGGCGATCGAGAAAGCGGTTCGATTGCCCGGCCGCCGCGGCGATTTCCTTGCGCCCCATATTGGTGATCTGATCGACCTTCTCGCCGAATTCGGGGCTGTTGGCATCGAGCGCGATGAGTTCGTCGACGAAGCTGTCGACCTTTGCGTCGAGCTTGGCCTGCTTTTCGGGATCGACGGGGACGAGGCCGATCGCTTTCTCGGCGGTAATCGTCGGGACCGGGCCGGGCGCATCGAGCGAAAGCTTGGTATCGGTCTTGGTTGCGGTCGCAGTCGTCGGAGTCGTCGCCATCGGGGCATCCTTTCAATGTTCCTGTCACTCAATGGCGCGTAACCGCGCGGGTTTCAAGAGCCGTGTTATTCATATAATACACACGCGGCGCGTTGTCACGCGGCCGTCGCCATGTAAAGCGTGTCGTGGTGGTTTCACCCCCCTCGAAACGGACGCCATTATGGACCTCGACGCAATCGTCACGCAGATCGCACAGGACATCGAACCGCATCGCGGAGAAGGGCGCGTAGCCGACTATATTCCGGCGCTTGCCAACGTCGATCCGCGCAAATTCGGCATCGCTATCGCCACACCCGATGGCGGCTGCCACAAGGCCGGGGATGCCGATGAGCGCTTTTCGGTGCAGAGCATTTCGAAGGTCTTCACCTTTTCGCTGGCGCTGCAGAAGGTCGGCGACGCGCTCTGGAAGCGCGTCGGACGCGAACCGACGGGTTCGGCTTTCAATTCCATCGTCCAGCTCGAGCGCGAGAAGGGCATTCCGCGCAATCCGCTGGTCAATCCCGGCGCGATCGTCGTCACCGACCATTTGATCGACAATGGCGACGCCGACGCGGCGATCGACCATCTGCTCGGCATATTGCGCGATCATGCCGAGGACGACAGCATCGATATCGACTATGAGGTCGCCGCGTCGGAGAGCGAAACCGGCGCGCTCAATCGTAGCCTTGCCTGGTTCATAGCGAGCTTCGGCAATCTCGAAAACGACGTCGAGGTGGTTCTTTCGGCCTATTTTCGCCATTGCGCGCTGGCGCTGTCGTGCGCCCAGCTCGCCCGGGCGGGACTTTTTCTCGCCTTTGATGGCAAGGATCCGGCAACCGGCAAACGCATCCTTTCCGAGCAGCGCTGCCGGCGTATCCTGGCGGTGATGATGACCTGCGGACATTACGATAATTCGGGCGAGTTCGCCTTCCGCATCGGCTTGCCGGGCAAGAGCGGTGTCGGCGGCGGCGTCCTCGTCATAGCACCCAATCGCGGTTCGATTGCCGTGTGGTCGCCCGGACTCAATAAGGCGGGCACCTCGACCGTCGGCGAGCTCGCTCTCGAGGCGCTCGTCGGGCGAACCGGCTGGTCGGTGTTCGGGTAGTCTGGCGGCACCGTGGGCGACTCGGAGACTAGACGCGGTTGCGTAGCGTGCAATTGCGGCGGCCCAATGCGCACGGCCCAAATGATGCAAGCGTTTCAATAATAGGCTAGATGCGCTCTATCATGGCCGATGCCGAAACCGCCCTGCTGCTCGCGCGTATCCAGTTCGCGTTCACGATCTCGTTCCATTTCATCTTCCCGGCCTTTTCGATCGGGCTCGCCAGCTATCTCGCGGTGCTCGAGGGGCTGTGGCTGAAGACCGGCAAGGATGTTTACATCCGGCTGTTCCGCTATTGGCTCAAGATCTTCGCGATCGCCTTCGCGATGGGCGTCGTTTCGGGTATCGTCATGTCGTACCAGTTCGGCACCAACTGGTCGGTTTTTTCCGATCGCGCCGGGCCCATCATCGGCCCGCTGATGGCCTATGAGGTGCTCACCGCCTTCTTCCTCGAGGCGGGGTTCCTAGGCGTCATGCTGTTTGGGATGAAGAAGGTCGGCAAAACGCTGCATTTCGCAGCGACGCTTATGGTCGCGCTCGGCACTTTCATATCGGCCTTTTGGATATTGAGCGCGAATAGCTGGATGCATACGCCGGCGGGGTTCACGACCAACGAAATCGGGCAGTTCGTCCTCGCGGGGAGTTGGATCGACGTGATCTTCACCGCGAGCTTTCCCTATCGGCTCGCGCACACGGTGATCGCCGCCTATTTGACCACCGCGCTGGCGGTAGGCGGAGTAGGGGCCT
>CAYQVL010000175.1:0-4716 GCA_964420825.1 uncultured Sphingomonadaceae bacterium | reverse complement strand
GATCCATTCGAGCGGCCCGGGGGCTTCGTTTGGAACCGTTACGGCGGGCTCGTACAGCGCCGGTTCGAGCGGGTTCTGCGCCAGCAAATGCTGGACATCCATGAGCAGCAATTCCTGATGCTGCTGCTCATGGTTGAGCCCGAGTGCGATGAGTGCGCGCGGCTGCTCGCCAAGTCCGGGAAGCGCCGCGACGATCGCATCATCGACATGATGGCGATAAGCGCGCACCTCGTCGAGCGCCGGCCGGGTGATCATCCCGCGCGCGGCGCGCGTATGGCGCTCGCCCTCGGCCTCGTAATAACTGTTGAACAGGAACGGCCAGTCGGCGTCGAACAGCTCATAGCCCTCGACATGATCGCGCAGCACGAAGGTTTCGAAAAACCAGCTCGTATGCGCGAGGTGCCATTTCGCCGGCGAGGTGTCTTCCATAGACTGGACGGTGGCGTCGGCGTCGGAGAGCGGAGCGGCGAGCGCCAGGCTCAGTCCGCGGACCCCGACAAAGCGTTCGGCTAGCCAGTCGGCGGCAAGGGATGGGTTTGCATGTGTCGCCATGATTCGCTCCCAAACTTCCGGATTCGCGCCCGGCGGTCAACCGGGGCGCGCCGAAAGTTCACACAGGTCACACACCCCAATGGAGAAAAGCTTTCCGCACCAGTTGGTTCATTATCCGACAAAAATATCGTGGCCGAACGATGCGGGGATGGTCATACGGCGGCACATACAGCGAACACGACGAACAAAAAAGCGCCTTCGGGCATTACTTCGCGATCGGTGCCTATCGGGTTACCCCCGGCCGCCACAATATATCGCCCTGACCGCCGGCATTGATCGCGCGGCCGAGCACGAAGAGATGGTCGGAAAGCCGGTTGATATAAGCGAGCGCCTGCGGATTTAGCGCGGTTGTTTGAGCCGCTATGACGGCGGTCCGCTCGGCGCGGCGGACGATCGCGCGGGCGAGCAAAATCTGCGCCGCGCCGCGCTCGCCGGCCGGCAAAATAAAGCTGGTCAGCGGATCGAGCGGATCGTTCATCGCATCGATCTCGGCTTCGAGCCGGGCAACCTGTTCGGCGGTGATCCTCAGCACCATCTCCGAGGGCGAAAAATCGTCGCCGGGGGTCGCGAGAGCGGCACCGAGATCGAACATTTCGTTCTGGATGCGCTTGATCATCGTGCGCTGGCCGTCGTCCGCGATCGCGGCGAGCGCGACGCCGAGCGCGCTATTGGCTTCATCGACATCGCCGATCGCCTGCATCCGGGCATCGGCTTTCGAAACGCGCGAACCGTCGACAAGCCCGGTGCTGCCATCGTCGCCGGTGCGTGTGTAGATCTTGTTGAGCTTGACCATGTGCGCCTATTATCCGGTTAGGGCTGAGCTTGTCGAAGCCCGGCGATCGATTATGAGACGCAAAGCTCAGGGCTAACGGGCTTCCCGCAACCTACCGCCCCATCAGCAACAGCAGCAGCACGACGATCAGCACCGCGACCGCCTGCATCGCGATGCGGCCCTGCATCGCCTTGTTCTGGCGCAGCCCCGACTGATTGATCCCGCTGCCGGTCAGATCGGCCTCGGTGGTCTTGAGGAAGGAAATTATCCCGCGAACCAGAAAAAACACCGTCGCCGCCGTCGCCGCGATCAGGAGAATGATGAGGATTGTCTGCATGGGCGCAATGTAGGGAAATTTGCGCGAGAATCCACTTCGATTTTCCATATTTCCTGTGCGCGATCAGTTCCTCCTCTCCCCTAGAAGGGGGAAAAAATACAGAAACTTGCCGGCTTGCTGGCTAGTTGGAGTTGGAGAGGGGTCTGCGCTTGCGGGCAAGCGCGCGCCGCCCATGGCGGCGCACCCCCTCTCCCCGCTCCGTCTAAATTCGCTACGCTCGTTAAGACTGCACAACCCTTCCCCCCTGCAGGGGGCGAGGGAAAATTATCGAACGCCAAGGCCGCCGATATCGGGTCGCTCGCGGCGCAACGCATCCAGAACCGCTTCGGCCTTCACCCCCGCCTCGCGCAGCGCCGTCAGCGACCGCGCGTCGTCGCGCTTGGCGAGGCGCCTGCCGGTCTCGTCCGCGATCAGCGCGTGATGATGATAGAGCGGCGCGGGCAGGCCGAGCAGCGCCTGGAGCAGCCGGTGGACATGCGTCGCGGCGAACAGGTCCGATCCGCGCACGACATCGGTAACGCCTTGCGCGGCGTCGTCGATCGTCACCGCGAGATGATAGGAGGCCGGCGCGTCCTTGCGCGCGAGGACGACGTCGCCGTGGATTTGCGGCTGCGCCTCGACGCGTCCCGCTTCGCCGTCCTCCCAGAAAAGCGGTCCGGCGAGCGCCGCCGCCCTAGCCATATCGATCCGCCAGGCGTGCGGCGCGTCGGCAACGCGCTTTTCGCGTTCGCCGGCGGCGAGTCTCCGGCATGTTCCCGGATAGAGCGCGCCATCGGGGCCATGCGGCGCCGAAGCGCTCGCCGCGATTTCGGCGGCGATGTCCTTGCGCGTGCAGAAGCAGGGATAGACGAGATCGCGCGCCTTCAAGCGCTTGAGCGCGTCGCCGTAGATCGCCATCCGCTGCGACTGGCGCAGCGGTGTTTCGTCCCAGTCGAGCCCGAGCCAGCGCAGATCTTCTTCAATCCCCGCATAATAGCCCTCGCGCACGCGTCCCGGATCGATATCCTCGAAACGCAGCAGGAAGCGCCCTCCCGCCGCCCGCGCGAGATCGTGCGCGCGAACCGCCGAATAGGCATGGCCGAGATGGAGCCTCCCCGTCGGGCTCGGCGCGAAACGCGAGATCAGCATGATATTTCCCGCTTCATTCGCGCGTTTTTTCGTGCATATGGCTCTTGACCGCGAGTCGCGGCTCGTGTTGTCATCATCGCGTCACGTTAGTCTGTTGAACAGCGTGACGACAGAAGCGAGACCAAGCGCCGGTCTCCTTCGTTCGCGTGCGACGGGCCTGGGGATCGGCTTTGCGGGAGGTCTCGCAAGGCTGGAGGCGTCATAGGTTCATGTACCACCCCGATCTCATCCGCCATCCCGATAGCTGTCCGGCGCTTGTCCTCAACGCCGATTATACGCCCTTGTCCTATTATCCGCTGAGCCTGTGGCCCTGGCAGACGGCGATCAAGGCGATGTTTCTCGATCGCGTCGATATCGTCGAAAGTTACGAACGCGAAGTCCATAGCGCGTCGCTGACGATGAAGATCCCGAGCGTCATCGCGCTCAAGCAATATGTCCGGCCGAGCGAATATCCGGCGTTCACGCGGTTCAACCTGTTCCTGCGCGATCATTTCGCCTGCCAATATTGCGGCGCGCTCGACGAACTCACCTTCGACCATGTCGTCCCGCGGCGGATGGGCGGCAAAACGACCTGGGACAATGTCGCCACCGCCTGTGCGCCATGCAACCTCAAAAAGGGCGGGCGCACACCGCGCGACGCCGGGCTCCAGCTGGCGGTCAAGCCGCACAAGCCGACAACCTGGCAGCTCCAAAAGCACGGCAAGCGCTTCCCACCCAACTATCTCCACGATAGCTGGCACGACTGGCTCTATTGGGACATCGAACTCGAAGCCTGAACCGGGTCAGCGCCTGACCCAGCGGAGCAGCAGGAACAGCGCGACGAAACCGCCTGCGATCAGCGCGCAAAGCGCCATAAGCCGGACGAAGGCGTTCGGATCGTCCTGTAGCGGCAGCGCGACGTTCATCCCGAACACGCCGGTCAAAAAAGTCAGCGGCAGGAAGATCAGCGCGACCACCGAAATCAGGAAGCTGCGCTGATCGAGCTGTTCGGAGCGCATTTCGAGGATCTGCTCGTGGATCAGCCCGGCGCGCTCGCGCATCGCCTCGAGCTCCTCGGTCATCCGCGCGAAACGGTCGGCGGCCTCGCGCAGGTGCAACCGGTCGGCCTCGTCGAACCAGTCGACTTCGAAACCGGCAAGCCGCAACATCGCATCGCGCTGCGGCGCGACGAAACGGCGATAGCCTATCGCGCGCGAGCGAATCTGGCTGATCCTGCTGCGCTGCGGCCGCGCGCCGCGGCGGTCGAGCGCGGTTTCGCATTCGTCGATCGCATCGCCCATCGCCGCGACGTCTGGATCAAGCCCATCGGTAATGCCGACGGCGATCGCCGCGACAAGATCGCCGGGATCGCGCATCTTGCCCGCGAGCATCGCCTCGCGCACCGGAAGCAGCGCGGCGAGCCGGTTCATGTCGAGCGAGATCACCCGGCCGCGCTCGGCCCAGAGCCGGATCGAAACCAGCGCGTCGGGATCGTCGTCGGGGGTCTCGCCGAGCCCGCGCAGGTTGATCAGCACGCCGTCGCCGACCGGCGCCGCGCGCGGACGCGTCTCGAAGGCGAGCAGCGCCGCGCTCACCGTCGGCGGCAATTCGCTGCCCATCCGCACCCATCTCTGACTCGCCTGATCGCGGCCGTCGAGATGGAGCCACTGGAAGCCGCCACGGATCGGGCCGATGGCGTTGCCCTCGAACGGAAAGGCGGTGGCCCGGTTCGCCGCGTCGACGACGAACAGCTCGCTCCTCATTCGGGCGGCGCGGCGATGAACACCGAGAGGCCTGGTCTCGGGTGTTCGGGCGGCGCTTCGGCGGCGATACGCTCGGCGTCCGCGCGGGCGCGATGGATGATGGCGTCGGGAACCCCGGGTTCGATATAGACGCGGTCGGCGCGGCCGAGCAGCAAGGTTTCGCCGATCGTCAGATCGTGCGGGTC
>CAYQVL010000174.1:0-4719 GCA_964420825.1 uncultured Sphingomonadaceae bacterium | reverse complement strand
CGCGAGGTTTCGAAGCAGCCGCCCTGATCGATGGCGATATCGACGATCACCGATCCGCGCTTCATCGTCTTGAGCATAGCGCGCGATATCAGCTTGGGCGCGGCTGCACCGGGGACGAGGACGGCGCCGATGACGAGATGAGCGTCGGGCAATGCCGCCGCGATAGCCGCCTTCGAAGCATATGCGGTCTTGATCTGGTTGCCGAAGTGCGTGTCGAGTTCGGCAAGCCGATCGTTGCTGATATCGTAGATGGTGACGTCGGCGCGCAGGCCGACTGCCATTTGCGCCGCGTTGAGCCCTGAAACGCCGCCGCCGATTATGACGACGCGCGCCGGAGCAACGCCGGGAACGCCGCCGAGAAGGATGCCGCGGCCGCCTTGCTCCTTTTCGAGATAATGCGCGCCGGCCTGGACCGACATCCGGCCGGCGACTTCGCTCATCGGTTTCAAGAGCGGCAGCGAGCGGTTGGGCGAAGTCACCGTTTCATAGGCGATGCAGGTTGCTCCCGATTTCATCAGTCCCTCGGTCTGCGGCAGATCGGCGGCGAGATGGAGATAGGTGAAGAGGATATGGCGCGGTTCGAGCAGCGCGATTTCCTGAAGCTGGGGTTCCTTGACCTTCACGATCATGTCGGACTGGGCGAAGACCTCGGCGGCGCTGGCGACAATCGAAGCACCGACGGCACGGTAATCCTCGTCGTCGAAATCGATACCGCAACCGGCCCGGGATTCGACGACGACTTCGTGACCCGCCGAGATGACGTCCGACACCGATGCCGGCGTGAGCCCGACGCGATATTCGTGATTCTTGATTTCCTTGGGGATTCCGACGCGCATTCACGCCTCCTGATGTCTGAGAATCACCGGCCTATAGCGGGACGAATTGCAGTTGTCGCGCCCATTGCGGCAGTGCATCGGGCGTGATAGGCCGCGCGCTTTATTGCGCCGAGGCAAAGATACCAGGCGTGACAATCGAACCGCCAGTGCCACAGGGGCCACGCTGCCACCGATGAGCGTATCCAGCACCGACAATTCCGCTTCCGGACCGCCGACGCGCGAGGCCGCGATGGTCAAGCTCGCGCTCGGCGCGATCGGTATCGTCTTCGGCGATATCGGAACGAGCCCGCTGTACGCCTTTCGCGAGGCTTTTGCCGGCCACCATCCACTCGCGCTCAATACTGTCCACCTCTATGGTGTCTTGAGCCTCATTTTCTGGGCGATGATGCTCGTCGTCACGATCAAATATGTCACCATCATCATGCGCGCCGACAACCGCGGAGAGGGCGGCAGCATGGCGTTGCTTGCGTTGATGGGCGGTCGCAACGCCGGCAAGAAATGGACTGCCGGAATCGTCATGCTCGGGGTGATGGCGACGTCGCTTTTTTACGGCGATTCAATGATTACGCCGGCGGTTTCCGTGCTCGGCGCGGTCGAAGGGCTCGCCGTTATCAACCCCGCCTACAGCCATTTGATCATACCGATCTCCGTTTTCATCCTGGTCATGCTGTTCGTCATTCAACGGAGCGGTACGGCGCGCGTCGGCGCTTTTTTCGGACCGATCATGCTGTTGTATTTCCTCGTCATATCGACGCTCGGGGTCATCAGCATCGCCCAGAACCCCCAAATTCTCTTTGCGCTAAGCCCGCATTATGCGCTCCAATTCTTCTTCGTCGAACCGGTCAGGGCGTTTCTCGCGCTCGGCGCGGTGGTTCTTGCCGTAACCGGCGCCGAAGCGCTGTACGCCGATATGGGGCATTTCGGGCGCAAGCCTATCGGCCGGTCATGGCTCGTTTTCGTGCTGCCTGCCCTGATGCTCAACTATCTCGGCCAGGGGGCGCTGGCGATGCGCGCCGGCGAGACGGCCTTCGAGAATCCGTTCTTCCTGCTCGCGCCGGTCTGGTTCCAGCTGCCGCTGCTGATTATCGCGACGCTGGCGGCCATCATCGCCAGCCAGGCCGTGATCTCGGGCGCCTTCTCGGTGACCCAGCAAGCGATCCAGCTTGGCTTCATGCCTCGGCTCAAGATAGCGCATACCAGCGCCTCGACGATGGGACAGATCTATATTCCCTTCGTCAACTGGGCGCTGATGATCATGGTGATCGTGCTCGTTTTGACCTTCCAGACATCCTCCAACCTGACCGCGGCCTACGGGATTGCGGTGACGGGCGCGATGCTGATCGACACTTGCCTGCTCAGCGTGCTGCTGTTCGGTTTCTGGAAGTGGAACAAGCTTTGGGCGGGGCTGCTGGTCTCGATCTTCTTCATCGTCGATGGTTTGTTCTTTGCCGCCAATCTGACCAAAATTCCCGACGGTGGCTGGTTCCCGCTCCTCGTCGGGGCGATTGCCTTTATTCTGCTGACCAGCTGGGCAAAGGGGCGGGCATTGATCCTGTCGCGGATGCGCGAATCGGCGATGCCGGTCCAGGTCTTCGTCAAATCTGCTGCCGGAGCGGCCACCCGCGTCCCGGGGACCGCGGTTTTCATGACGACATCTCCCGAGGGCGTGCCGCATGCGCTCCTCCACAATCTCAAGCACAACAAAGTACTCCATGAGCGTATCGTGCTGCTCACGATCACAATTCTCGATCAGCCCTATGTTGCCGAGGAAGAAAGGATTCATGTCGAGGAGCTTGGAGCAGGTTTCTATCGTATCATATTAAGATGGGGCTTTATGCAGGACACCGACGTTCCCGCGGCGCTCGAACGGATCACGACCTGCGGGCCGCCTTTCCGCATGATCGAGACCAGCTTCTTCCTCGCACGCCAGACCCTGCTCAGTTCCGCCAAGCCTGGAATGGCGCCTTGGCGCGAGAAAATCTTCGCCTGGATGCTGCGCAACGCGGAAAGCGCCATGCAATTCTTCCGGCTGCCGGCCAATCGCGTTGTCGAACTGGGCAGCCAGGTCGAAATTTAGGCAATCGGCACGATGCGCGCGGCCGTCATCCTAGCCGCAGGCGCCTCACGGCGCTTTGGCGCCGCCAATAAGCTACTCGTGCACCATCGCGGCCGGCCTTTGCTCGATCGTGCGCTCAAGGCAGCGCTGAGCGCGCCGGTGGGGACCGTACTGGTAGTCGCGGGATTCGACCGTCGACGCATCGATACAGTGGTGCGAAATTTCGGCAGTAGCCGCATTAGGCTGGTCAATGCGCCTAACCACCGGGAAGGACGGTGGGCGAGCCTGTATGCGGGCCTATCGGCGCTGCCGGCTGGGATCGACGAGGCCTTTGTCCTGCTTGGCGATTCGCCGCTGGTTCCGCGGGGCATCTTCGCGCGTCTCCTGGGGGCCGCTTCACCCGGAACGATTGCCGTCCGTCCCTTCTACCGCGACGTGCCGGGACATCCTGTTTTGATCCGCGATATAGCAGCGGTCATGGCGCAACTAGAGGCCGGACGTCCGCCCCTTGCCGGCAGCGAGGTCGTCAGCATAGCCGCCGGGCGCGGCGTCGTGTACGATATCGATCGGCCGGGCGATTTACGCGGTGCGAGAGTCACGTCATGACGCCGGCAGAGACTAGCGAGCGATCCGCATCGGGATCGCCGATCATCGTCACGGCGCTCTTTGGCAACGAGGATTTCGCCTGGCTCGATGGGCTGCGTCGCCGGTACTTTCCGCCCGAACACTATGCTGTTCCTGCCCATTTGACGCTGTTCCATCATTTGCCTCCCGCGCTTGCCGGCGAAGTCAAACGCCGGCTTGTCGCCGAAACCCGCTATTCTGCACGGCCCCGCGCGCGAGTTGGCGCGGTTACCCTTTTCGACCGCGGCGTCGCCCTTCGCGTCGCCAGTCCGCAACTCGATGACATACGCGCGCGGCTTGCCGCGGCGTTCGATCGCATGCTGACGCCGCGGGATCGGCTTGGCTGGCGGGGCCATGTGACGATCCAGAACAAGGTCTCGCGCGGCGAGGCCAAGACGCTCCATGCCGAATTATCGTCGACCTTCGAAGCGCGTTCCATCACCATAACCGGTCTGGCCGGCTGGTGGTATTGCGGCGGCCCCTGGCAACCGCTGTCGCGGCATATGTTTGCGCGCTAAACTATTTGGCCGACACCATCGCAGCTTAAATCAAACGCCGCGAGACCCGACTCGAGGTAGGCGGCCAGCATCGGCATCTCCATGAGCTGATCCGCAGCGTCGTCGCTATTGCCGTCATTCGCGGCGTCGATGGCGTCGTCCCAGTCGTCGGGTTCGAAGGTGCCGTTGCCGATCCAGGCGAGCGCGAGAATCTCGGCAAGCTGATCGTCGGCGAGGTCGGCGAGAAGGCCTTCGATTTCCTCTTCGACGCTGGTGTTCTTTTCGTCGATCATGACGTCGTATTCGTCATCGGTCGAGACCGGTTCGTCGCCATCGACTTCGTCGGGTTCGTTCGAAGGGACCTGGCTATCCCATTCGCGCGCGCGAACGATAAGCCGGCAGATCGTGTCAAGCGGGGTTTCGAGCTCCATTTTCGCCTCCGATTAGCGATTGTCGTTATTCCCCGCCAACGAGGGGATGGGCCGGGAGTTCCATGCCTCGCGCTTGTCGGTTGACCCTTTTGCGGGCCATGCCTATAGGCCGCGCACGCCGATATCGGCGCGCTCCCGGGGCGGAGTAGCTCAGTTGGTTAGAGCAGTGGAATCATAATCCATGTGTCGGGGGTTCAAATCCCTCCTCCGCTACCAAATATCCTCTTCATGAGGGCCAAGCAACGGCCTCCCGGTCAGGTCTTGCGCCGGACAGG